>NZ_LFRG01000001.1:0-128256 GCF_001573875.1 Clostridium sp. ATCC 25772 | reverse complement strand
TACCTCATAGTTTTTTTGATATTATTATATCTAAAATTTAAATCTTTTGCACTAATTAGTTTTCAGACACACCCTAATAAAGAATTTAAATATTAAATAAGACCTTATTCTAAACTTGCTCTTAAAAGTACTGATGCAAGTTCACTATCTTCTCTTGATAAAACCCCAGCAAGTGCCATTATATAAAATTTATCCAACAAAACTATGGCATCTTCTTTAGGATGCATCGTTAAATCATTTCCAATATATTTTATCATATTCAAAGATTCTTTTCCCTTTGGTAACCTAGTAAGAGCTCCTCCCGTTCCAATTATATATTTCACCTTTGATAAATCTTTTCCATAAGCTAAAAAATTTTTTCCACTACCATAAGATCTTTTTATTACACCAATATGTCTTTTAATTGCCAACTCAACAGCTTTTTTACATAAAGCACTACTCCATTTTTTTTCTTCTTCTGAATCTGGTATAGGTTTTATATTGTTTTGTATCTGTACATCTGTTAATCCTTGTTTTTCATCTTTACTTAAATTTGAAATTAAATTTACGCTATTTATATAAACTCCTAAATCTCCTTCAACAGTTCTTTTGGCCTTAGGCTCTGGTATTACTAGCATATCTAATATTTCTTTAGATCCTTCCGTCACTGAATGAACATCTGTCGTTGCTCCCCCTACATCTATAACAACTAAATCACCTATATTTTCATACAAAAGTTTTGTAGCTTCCATTACAGCCCCTGGTGTGGTCATTATTGCACCATCTACCATTTTTCTTATCTGTTCCATACCTGGTGCTTTAACAATATTTCTTTCAAATACTTCTTGTATAATTTTTCTTGCAGGTTCTACATTAATCTCATCTACCCTAGGATAAACATTATCTATTATATATAACTCATCACTTTCAAATATTCCCTTTACTTCTTCTACATTAGCTGTATTTCCACAATATACTATAGGTATATTTAAATTTTCATTTTTTATTATTTCTGAATTATATAGTGCTGTATCCCTTTCACCATAATCTGTTCCACCTGCAATCATAATAAGATTTGGACTAATTTCCTTTATTTTTTTTATATCGCTTTTTCTTAGTTTTCCAGCTGTGACCATTTTTATTATTCCGCCTGCGCCTAGAGCTGCTTCTCTAGCCGCTTTTACTGTCATATCTTCCACAAGACCATGAACTGTTATTTTCAATCCTCCAGCGGCGCTACTTGTTGCTAACATTTTTTTATATTGAATACTTTCTCCTATAGCATTTTCTATGTCTTTAATGGCATTTTTAAGACCTATAGTTACATCTCCATCAAGCACTGTTGTAAAAGCCTTACCTTGTCCCACAATTTCACAACCATTAGTAAAACTTAGTGCTGTAACTAATGTTGTAGTGCTACCTATTTCAGCTACCAAGTAATCTACCTTCATTATTTATTTTCACCCCCTTATTATTTTTAATTTCACTTATGTTTTATTATAGGGAAACAAGCTCCAATTTAAATTTATTCAACACCCTTAAAATATTTTTACACAAGATGTAGTGTTGAATTCTAAGTGATTCGGAGCATGTCTCACTATTTTAGGTATCCAAGTTTTGGAATGAATAACTTTAAGAGTCAACTTGGAATCCTAAATTAATACACTTAATTATTCTTCATTTTTTTTCATAAGAGTTTCAATTATAAATGATGCTACATCATTACCATGAGTTCCTCTTCCAAATCCACCATCCATACCATTTGCTACAGCTATTTCATTAGTTACTTGTGTCCCCCCTGAAACTAATATAAATTTATCCCTAACACCTTTTTCCACACAAAGATCATGTATTTTTTTCATATTCTTAGTGTGTACGTCATTATGAGTTATTATCGTACTAGCTACTATAGCCTGAGCTTTTGTTTCTATAGCAGCATCTATTAATTTTTCTACTGGACAAGATGTTCCTAAATAAACACACTCTATCCCATATCTTTCTATTCCACCATGTTTTATATCTATAATTTCTCTTAATCCAACAGAATGTTCATCTTCTCCTACAGTAGCCGCAACTATCTTTATAGGATTTTCTTTAACATATTCTCTCATCAAATCATCACTTAAAAGTTCTTTTTTCTCTGGAACTTTTAATTCGTCTTTTTTAACTGCAAAATTAACTCTCCCTTTAATTTCTACTAAAGTTCCCTCTGCATCTTGCATAATTTGTTTATGAATAACTTCAACATCTATTAAATTCATATTTTTACCCATTTCAAGGGCTGCTGCTTCTGCAGTACGTTCTTCTTCAGGTATAAAAATAGTAGCGGATACATATCCATCTTTTTTCCATTCTACCTCTGGAATTATAGTTCCATCCTCTTTAACTTTTTCCATTCTTCTATAAACATTATCTTCCTCATCTAACTCATCAATATATTGGATTTTTCCATGTTTACATAAAGTACATCCATCTATAGATTCACATGGTTTTTTATATTTTTCTGGTATATTATTATAACCAAAGTGACCACAAACTGGAGCAAAATAGTGTTCATCTCTTTCTACTACTGTACCAACTCCTATACCACCATCTATCTTTCTTGAAATTCCATCACTGTTTCTTGCTGGATATTCTCCTGAGTCAACGAAAAATCCTTTTTCTACTGCTTCAAAATATCCTCCATTTTCTAATATTTCTTCTAAAAAAAGCACTGCTCTTTCTTTGAGTTCTCTAACTTTTTCTCCTAAATAACCATCTTTTTTAAGCTCAACTAAATCCATTAAACCATCCATACCTATTAATGCCTGTTTTGCAGTATTAACAGCATGTATATTATTATAATGCCAAGGTACATTTCTACCTTCATCAGGTGTTATAGTACTTTGAATATCAACTGATGTAAGTTTTGAAATCAAAAGATTTAATGTATGAGTTACTGTAGCTTCCCTAGTGCACGAATCCATGTATTTTGTATTCATTTGAGCTCTCATTTTATAATTTCTAAACAATTCTCTAAGTGCTACTGCATAAGGCAAATCATATCTTAGACAAGGTGCTGGAGGTGCTGTTGGCGGTACTGTTGAAAGAGCTATATTTTCACTTTTCATTCCTATAAGTTCAGAAAATTTTGAATTTATAGCATGTTGTACCATAAGCTCTGGCATTACATTATATCCTTTCATAGCTGTTGCATTAGCATTATGTGCTCCATCTATTTGAAGGGTACCTGCCCATGCCATAAGTTTTTTTGCAACTGCAGCATCTACAAAAGAACGTACCATATTTATATTTCTATATAATACATTGTATTGTGGATCTTGGTGTGCACCATTTACTCCTTCCTCCGCAAACATAACTGCAATATCTGGTCCTGCTACACCTGAAACATATGAGTGAAAATTAATAGGTCTTCCTACTTCTTCTTCTATTAAATCTAAAGCTTTTCTTGTAGCTCTAACTTCTTTTCTTGTAATTGGAACTCCACCTATCCCTTCTGGTGTTCCTTCTATCAATCCATCATAATGACTTTGCCCTGCTGTTCTTATAACCATTATATGATCCGCACCATGCCAAGCAGCCATTCTCATTCTTCTTATATCATCTTCAAATCTCCCAGAAGCTATTTCCGATGTAATTATAGGTATCGGTTGAGGATCTATATTGTTAAAACTTCTAGATGATGGAAGACTTCTACTGTTTTCTAAAAGCTTACTAATTTCCTTATAAGTAAATTCACCAATAGGTTCATCATGTTCTTCTCTCCAATGCCAACCTCTTCTCTTAGGTGTGTATTTATCTAAATCTTTTAATATTTCTTCCACATTGATTTTTTTATCCTTTTCTAACAATTTTTATCCCCCCTAAACATTTCAACAGTTTCACTCCAACCATTACCCTCTGCCAAAATTCTACCTGCTTCTATATACCCTATATCCTTTTTATTTGCATATTTTAAAACTACATTTCCAATACCCTTTTGCAATAAATTTAATTTATTGCCTTCTGCTACTATTTTTCCAGCTTCTATACTAGAAAATCCCATTCTCAAAAGAACAGACCTTTCAATTGATGGTGAGGTATTTTTGTATGATAAATCCACTAGTGGTTTTACTATTTCCTCTGTTAAGCTCCAAAATTTTTCGTAAAGCTCTTCATCACTTAAATTTTGCAAATGCTTTCTTCTTAATTGAAAATCATCTTCTCTTTTCATTGTCCATCCCCCCATTTTAATAAAAATTAAGCTTAAATACTATTATGAATCATTAGTTTATTTCACATATACCTTAAATTCTTTAAGAATATCTAACAAATCCAGTTTTGACAATTTAGTCTCTTCACATAAAAAGTCTAAATCTGTCATGTCTATAGTTTTATCTTGTAAGTTTTTAACACTATTTTTTATAAGAGACTTTCTATAACGATTTAAATCTTTTTCTGATATAGATATTTTAGATGGATTTTCTGGAAGAATAATATTCTTACCTGGAATTTCTTCTTTAGGATTACCAACTATAATATCTATTCCATTTTCTTTTGCAAAGGTTAATTGTGGTAAGATATGCTTTCCAGCACCAGTATATTCTGTTTCCTGAACAACTAGAATATCATCATCTTCCATCTCTTGAGCTATTACAAATGCCGCTGCTAATGACGTATTTCCTGCCGGTCCTCTTTCTAAACCTTCTATTTTTGATAATAATTCAGTAACATAAAAAACCTCTCCTTGACTCAAGGTAACATATCTATCTAAATACCTTAATGGTCTTGCTGCACTTCTTGGTACATCACTTCTATCTGGCCACACCATAAATGGTATTCCAAAACCAGTATGTCCAGTAGTAAAAGATTTTCTATTAAAATCAGTATCACTTGCCATATGAAGTCCTTCCAAATCAACAGAAGCTCCTATGACTTTAGTATCAACTGCACCTGCCTTTATAAGCCCTCTTGCTGTACCAGTGACATTACCACCACCAGCATGTGTTGAAATAACAGCTACAGGATCTTTACCAAACCTTTCTCTACACTCAGTAGCTATTTCATAACCTAAAGTTTCAATTCCTGCTACTCCATAAGATGAATATAATGAAGCATTATAAAACCCTGTTTCCTCTAAGACTTCTAAGAATGTATAAAATAATTCTGGCCCTGCTGTAAGTTGTATAACTTCAGCACCTAAACAATCACATTTTCTTCCTTTTTCTATTATTTCAGGTTGTCCTACCTTCTTTGAATCATAACATTCCTGAACTATTATAGATTTCAGTCCTTGCATAGATGCTTGAGAAGCAACTGCTGCACCATAATTTCCAGATGTTGCTGATACAACGCCCTTATACCCTCTTATTTTTGCATCATAAACAGATACGGATGCTCTTCTATCTTTAAAACTTCCTGATGGATTACAACTTTCATCTTTTATAAAAATTCTAGCCGCTTTTCCCGTCTTAGATACTTTACGTGCTAAATTAGTTATATTTTTCAATTCTAATAAAGGTGTATTTCCTACTCCTACTCTGCTCTGAATCTTCATTACTTCTCCTAATGAATATCCTATATCTCTCATCATTCCTTCATAATCAAAGGCAATTTTTCCAATTTCATACTTTGAAAAATCTATACCTACTGATTTAATCATTATTTCATTCTTTCTAGACATTAGCTTTTCATATTTGTTCAAAACTTTCACCTCCTAAAACTAATTTTCAAATAAAATTTCTTTAGCTTGCTTTCCTATATAGTCAATTTCACTTATATGTTTACCAAAACTATGATTATAGTTAGGATTTTCTTCAACTAATACACCTCGTATCTTTCTTCCTATAATAGTTTCAATTTCAACTTCCTCCCCAATATTGCAATCCATAAGAACATGTCCTCTTACCCACATTTTCAGTGGAGTCGATTTTGTATCTTCCGGTATATTTTTAGCTCTATCCTCACTAGATAATACTATCTTTGATATTTCAACATAACTTCCTTTTTTTATCATATTTCTCCTCCTTAATTTATTTTAAATAATAATTTAATTGATCTACAAAATTATTCTCTATAACATGAGGGATTTGCATATCTATCATCGTTTTTAAACCACTCTTACTTGCTAAAACCTGTGGAATCATATTAATTGTAATAGCTGCTGTTCCTATATTACCTGGAGTCTCCGGTGTTATATGAAGATGTAAATCCCCATCTCCATAAATATCTATATAATCACCAGTTTCAAAACCTTCACATTGAGGATATATTTGCTGTGTATGCTCTAAAACTATTATTTTTTTATTATTTTTATAAGCTATAGCTAAATGGTTACACCCTGCAACCATTCCTGGGTGTACTATAACGGTGTCTGTTTCTCTATAAGTATTTGATATAATAGGTTCTTTACTTTCAACTATCTCATCATATTTTAGTCCTAATGTATTAGCTATCATAGGTATGGATTGAGCAAAACCTATATGTCCCTTTATAGTCCCTATTTCTGTGCCTTTTTCAAATTCCTGAATTGTAGTACCTACCCCTTGACTTTTTATAATTGTTCTTCCAAGTTTTGATAAATCACTAACTCTACTGGCTCTTATTGATTTTATATTTTTACAAGAAGCAGTGAGCATTATAATAAGAGAATCTA
Source organism: Clostridium sp. ATCC 25772 (assembly GCF_001573875.1). Lineage (NCBI taxonomy): Bacteria > Bacillati > Bacillota > Clostridia > Eubacteriales > Clostridiaceae > Clostridium > Clostridium sp. ATCC 25772. Next base: position 121,643 of record NZ_LFRG01000001.1, on the reverse strand, counting down.
GTATAAATCCTGGGTTAATGCCTGTGCCAAGTATTGTAACATTATTTATTTTTGCCAAATTATCAATTTGTTTAGATATATTTGGTTCTATTGAATAAGGATATGTCATCTCTTCAGCAATTGTTATGCAATTTATTTTATTTTCTATTATCAGTTCTATTTCTGGAAATATAGATTTTACAAATGAATCAATAGATAATACAACAATATCTGCCTTTACACTTCTAATTATTTCTACGGGATTATCACTAATAACAACATCACTATTACCATAATTTAAATATTCGCTCAATTTTAACCCAACTTTTAATTTATCCTTATCTATAGCTCCTACTATTTCTAAACCCTCTTTATCTAATGTCATTTTTACCATTTCACTGCCTATAACCCCTAATCCCCAGAAAATTATTTTTATGCTTTCCATGCTCATTCCCCCAATTAATGGAAATATAATTTTTAGCTATTTTATATTTAAATGTTTATATTTAAATTAATGTAAATTATTATAATCTACTAAATTATTAAAGCAATTTCAATGCCATATTTAATAGTAATATATGTTAGTTTTTCTATTAAAATCTCTGTTTTGTTTTAACAAACTTTAAACTTTCTTTGAATAATGACCATTTTTTTGCACTAAATGCAAATTTTTTGCACTTATTAAAGATTAAAATACCATTTTTTATTAAGTAAACATAAAAAAACTAGAATAAATGCAAAAATATATGCACTCATTCTAGTTCATAAACATATTTACTAATTTATAGAATATTTTTTTAGTTTATATTGAAGATTTTGCCTAGATATCTTAAGTTCTTTTGCTGTCCTAGTGATATTTCTTCCATTTTTCGAAAAAATTCTTTCTATAATTTCTTTCTCCAGGTTATCTAAATAATCACTAATTGAAATATTTCCTTCCCAAAAACAAAGTTTTTCACTTTTATTGTTAAATATAGCTTTATTTTCAAAGTATTCCTTACTTAATATTTCACCTTCATCTATCATATTCATTGCTGCTTCTATGACATTTTTAAGTTCTCTTATATTTCCATGCCATTCATAATTTAAAAAATCTTCTATAACCTTTTCGTCTATTAACTTAATATTTTTATTCAAAATATTATTATAATAATCCAAAAAGTAAATAGCTATTTTTTCAATATCCTCTTTACGTTCTCTTAGTGGCGGTATGTTAATTCTTATAACACTTAACCTATAGTAAAAATCTTTTCTAAGTTTACCACTATCAATAAGTTTTTCAGGCTCCTCATTTAATGTTGCTATAATTCTAACGTCTATATCTACTATTTTGTTACTCCCTATTGGTCTTATATATCCATCTTGAAGAACTCTTAAAAGTTTAGATTGAAGATAAGGTTCCATAGAATTAACTTCATCTAAAAGTATTGTTCCTCCATTAGCTTCTTCAAATAAGCCTTTTTTATTTTCCGCTCCAGTAAAACTTCCTTTTACAGTTCCAAACAACATAGCTTCTAATAGAGCACTAGGTATAGCCGCACAGTTTATAGGAATAAATGGCTTGTCTTTTCTAGCTCCACCATAATGTATACTTTGAGCAAAAACCTCTTTACCAGTTCCAGTTTCTCCATATATTAAAACCGATGAACTACTCAAACTAGCCCTTAAAGATTTATTTACTTCATTTTTAAGAATTAAATTATCTCCTATTATATCTTTAAATTCATAATGATTTCTTTTAGCTTTTTTATTATTTTTCTCTAAATCACATAATTTTTCATTTAAACTTTTTATTTGAGTCATATCTTTTGCAATCTCTATAGCTGCTATAACCTTATCATTCGCAATTACTGGAACTGTTGTATTTATAGATGTTATTTTTCTGCCTTCTTTATTAAAATAATTCTGTAATACATCCTTATATTCTTTTTTCTCTTTAAGTGCTTTCATAAGTGTAGAGCCATTTTCCATTGCTTTTAAGTATTCATAAACTTTTTTACCTAATACTTCTTCTTTTTTCAAGCCTTCTATTTTTTCCATTGCACAATTATAATAAATAGTTTTCCCCTTATTATCTACAATGTGTATTCCCTCGTTAATATTGTTTATTAAATACTGTAAAATATGCTCACTTTTCATTTTAACTCACCACTACATATATAATGGATGTTTATTACAAAGTATAGCTACTCTTTCTTTTATTCCTTCTAAATCTTTTCCTCTATTTTCTACTACATCATTTATTAAAGAAGCTATTTCTTTCATATCTTCTTCCTTAAATCCCCTTGTTGTTACTGCTGCAGTACCAACTCTTATTCCACTTGTTATAAATGGACTTTTTGTTTCAAATGGTATAGTGTTTTTATTTACTGTAATTCTTACCTCATCTAACATAGCTTCTAATTCTTTACCTGTTAAATCCTTACTTGTTAAATCTACAAGCATAACATGGTTATCTGTACCACCAGAAACTATTCTAAATCCATAGTTTTCAAGTTCCTCACCTAAAACTTTTGCATTTTTTACAACTTGGTCTATATATGTTTTAAAATCATCTTCCATTGCTTCTTTAAAACAAACAGCTTTTGCTGCTATACAATGCATTAAAGGTCCACCTTGCATTCCTGGGAATATAGATTTATCTAATTTTTTAGCAAATTCTTCTTTACAAAGTACAGCTCCACCTCTTGGTCCTCTTAAAGTTTTATGAGTTGTAGTTGTTACAAAATCTGCATATGGAACTGGTGATGGATGATGTCCTGTAGCAACTAATCCTGCTATATGAGCCATATCTACCATAAAATATGCTCCTATTTCATCAGCTATTTCTCTAAACTTTTTAAAATCTATAACTCTTGAATAAGCACTTGCCCCAGCAACTATTAATTTTGGCTTATATTCTAATGCTTTTGCTCTAACATCTTCATAATCTATAGTTTCTGTTTCCTTATCTACACCATAAGATACAAATTTATATAATTTTCCTGAAAAATTAACTGGACTACCATGGGTCAAATGCCCACCATGACTTAAATCCATTCCAAGTACTGTATCTCCTGGATTTAAAACTGTTAAATATACAGCCATATTCGCTTGAGAACCTGAATGTGGTTGAACATTTGCATGATCTGCATTAAATAATTTTGTCATTCTATCTCTTGCTAAATCTTCTACCTTATCTACAGCAAAGCATCCACCATAATATCTTTTTCCTGGATAACCTTCTGCATATTTATTAGTTAGTACTGAACCTAACGCTCTTATAACTCCTTCTGATACAAAGTTTTCTGATGCAATTAGTTCAATATGATCTTCTTGACGTTGTGTTTCCTCATTAATAAATTCTAGTAACTCTTTGTCATTAAGTTGTAAATTATTTAAATTCATTCTTTTGCCCCCCTAAATATATTGAATATTAAATTTTTAATTATGCAAAATAATAATGTTTTTAAAATCTTATTAATTTTAGCATTATTTTATTAACATTGTAACAAATTCTTCTATATTTCACAAACTTTAAATTTAAAAATTTTTTTATAATTTACATACAAATTTAAATAAATTATGTAATCGATATAATTAATAATTCATTTAAAAAATACATAGTTTATTACATATTTTATTTTTAAATATACAATAAATATTAATCTATATTTTTCCAAATGAAAACGAATACCATTCTATTTTTTTACATTTATTAAAATATTATTCAATTTTTTAGTAAAAATATGGAACCCCAAAAAACTTGTTAAAAAATTATTAATAAATTTTAAATTTAAAATTAACAGAAAAATAAATTTTAATTCTTAAATATTTTCATATCCTATTGAATTTTGCAAATTTTTATATATAATTGAATAAGCATAATTTTTTCATCGAAAGGAGTAGCCATGTATACTGATAATATTATTCATATAGCAGCAGATGCTGGTAAAATAATGCTTGAAAATGGTGGCGAGACTTATAGAGTTGAACAGACTATTTCTATGATATGTCAAGCTTTTGGATTTAAAGATGTAGAGAACTTTGTTACTCCAACAGTTATAGTTCTTTCTATAACAAATAAAAATTCTGAAACTATAACTACGGTTAGGCGTTTAAAAAATAGAACAGTAAATCTTAAAAAAGTTGCCCTTATAAATGATTTGTCTAGAAATCTCTATACGAATACTTTATCTATGGATGATATAAAAAAAGAATTACATTACATAAATAATATCCCTGCGTATAGTTCCGACGCAAGTTTAATAAGTTCTACTCTTACAGCAGGATTCTTTACATTACTATTTGGAGGAAATTTAAAAGACTTCTTTATTTCTTGCTTTATCGGACTTCTCATAACTTTTATAGCAAGGCTTTTTGATAAATATGAAGTAAATAATTTTTTTAGTAATGTTTGTGGTGGGTTAATCTCTTCTTCTATTGCAGTTATTATAAATCATATTAATCCATCTTTTAATGTAGATACTATAATAATAGGTTCTATAATGCTCTTGGTTCCTGGATTAGTTATTACTAATGCTATTCGCGATACTTTATCTGGAGATTTACTTTCTGGTATTTCTCGTTCTGTAGAAGCTTTAATAATAGCTGCTAGCATAGCAATCGGAACTGCAATTGGATTTAAAGTCTGGATATTTATCTTAGGAGGTACATTATAGTGAAAGTATTGATATTAGCCTTTATATATGCATTTATAAGTTCTTTAGGATTTGGAATATTATTTAATGTTAGAGGTAAAGATTTATTTTTTGCCTCTCTTGGTGGCGGTCTGTCGTGGTTTGTGTATAAATTAGCTATTCTAAATGGACTTTCAGATGTATTAGCTTTGTTTTTAGGAACATTAATGGTTAGTATTGTTGCTGAAATATGTGCTCGTGTATTTAAAAATCCAGTAACTGTATACCTTATTTGTGGATTAATTCCTCTTGTTCCCGGAAGTGGAATGTATTATACAACCTTTGAGGCTGTTAAAGGAAATTATTCAGCCGCTCTTACAAAAGGTATACAAACTTTATTTAATGCTGGTTCAATTTCTGTATCAGTTATGTTTGTTTCTACATTAAGTAGACTTTTAACAAAAATAATTTTAAAATCCAAATTAAAAAAAGCGGAGAGTCAGCGGTAATCTTTATTAATAAACTAAATAACTTCTTATACCAACATATTTGGAGAATATATAATTGAATTTCTTCAAAATGTTGGTTTTTTTATTAAAAATTCAAAAAAATGAAGGATTTTGAAGTTCGCATTTTTTATATACTATATTTTTTTAACTACTATAAAATTTTAATAATACAATATATACAAAATATATTGTATTATTAAAATTTTGCAATTTTTTTATATCCTATTGAACTTTCTTTATATTTCTAGCTATAATTATGAGGAGCATTGTTAAATTTATAATAGAGAGGAGCATAAATGGATACTGATAATATTATTCACATAGCTGCAGATGCTGGTAAGCTGATGCTTGAAAATGGTGGAGAAACTTATAGAGTTGAACAAACAATTTCCACAATATGCAAAACATTTGAAATACATAACGTAAACAGTTTTATAACACCAACAACTATTGTAATTTCTATTAACAATAATGGTGAAACTGTTTCTACTGTGAGAAGATTAACAGGAACAACAGTAAATTTAAAAAAGGTTTCATTAGTGGCTGATTTATCAGAGCGAATATCTAATAAATCTATTCCAACAAGTGAAATTAAAAGAGAATTAAGATACATATCTACCCTTCCGCCTTATAGTGATGATACTGTTTTAATAAGCTCAATGTTTGCTGCAGGATTCTTCGCATTACTATTTGGAGGTGCTTTCAGAGATTTTTTCATTTCTTTTTTTATAGGAATGTTAATTACATTAAACGGTAGAATTTTCAAAAAATATAATGTTAACAGTTTTTTTGCAAATGTATGTGGAGGATTTACAGCTTCTTCAATTGCTGTTATTGCACATCATTTTAATCCGAACTTTAACATCGATAAAATAATTATAGGAGCTATAATGCTTCTTGTCCCTGGACTTTTAGTTACTAATGCTATTAGGGATACTCTTAATGGAGATTTAATTTCAGGTATCTCTAGGGCCGTCGAAGCTTTAATTATAGCAGTAAGCATTGCTATAGGAACTGCAATTGGATTCAAGTTATTCATATTTATTTTAGGAGGTACTCTATAATGCCTCAATTATTATTAGATTTTATATATGCATTTATGAGCACAGTATGTTTTGGTGTTATATTTAATATCAGAGAAAAGCATTTATTCTTTACTGCTTTCGGTGGCGCATTGTCTTGGGTAGTGTATAAATATTTATTATTTTTAGGCTACTCAGCTGTAGTTTCCATGTTTTTTGGTACAATAGCTGTAAGTATGGTATCAGAAATTTGTGCAAAAATTTTTAACAAACCAGTAACCTTGTACTTAATTTGCGGATTAATTCCTTTAGTTCCTGGAAGTGGAATGTATTATACTACTTTCGAAACTGTAAAAGGAAATTATGCGCTATCTTTAATCAAAGGATTAGACACATTATCTTACGCTGGTTCAATAGCTGTAGCTGTAATTCTTACCTCTACAGTAGCAAATCTTTTAACTAGTATATTTTCTAAAAAACGCACTTATTAAATTTTTTAATATAAAAACGTCCCCAACTTACAAATTGGGGACGTCCATAAATTTGAACATATGCTCAAATTTCAAGCCTTTAAAGATAGATTTTGTTATATTTTGGTTTTAATATTCATACTCTTTCGCATTTTCACATATAGAGATTTTAAGTACTTTTCCTTCTAACAATTTTTTATAGGAGCACAAAAACTCATTTAACTCTATATCTTGAATATCTATTTTATTAGAGCTTCTTAATATAACATTTTCTTGTTCTAATAAAATATCTAAATCATTAATATCATTAGTTATTTTATATATCATAACAGCAGAACTTTGGGTTTTACCTTGATATTTTTCTTGAAAACTAATGGTTTTTCTTAAATTTTCATATTCTTCGGTTATATTTCCAAGACCCATAGAATTTAAATCAACACCAAAATCTTTCATTTGATTTTGTAAATCCTCAGTATCAAATCCATACCTCTCCATAAGTTTCTTTTGGATATTCATTAATTTTTCATTAGATATAGAGTTTTTATCCATATATTCTTTTAAACTCTTTGTAAAATCACTTATATTCATTTTTCCTTGTGACATTGAATAATACAACTCATATATATAATTTTCAAATTTATCGATATCTTTATCACTTGCTTTAGTTTTTAACTCATTAAAATTAATTATATCACTCATATACTTGTTAACTAATTATTTAAACTAGTTAGTCCTCCTTTTTTATACTTATATGTATTGTAACATGATATTAAGCCTCACAGCCGTAAAATTCCATTATGTTTCAGCTATATTAAAATATATAATAAATTTTTTAACCATTATAAAACTTAAATACCAAATCACCATTTACATTCTATTATGGTTAGTAGAATGCTCCATTCTAATTTTGAACTTATTTCATTTCAAAGATAATGCACTACATTACCTCTTATTAGCTTGTAGCTGCACAAAACGCTCTTAGCCAACCTAATATAGTATTAATAATTTTCATGTCAAAAATACGTTGTTTTAGCTAACCCCTAGCAATAAACTATTCTTAAATTTTCATATAACGAACGGTTTTTATTTATGCTTTTTATTTAGTATAAAAAAAAGGTTACATAAATGCAACCTTTAATTCTTTAAATTAACCCCACTATGCCGTCTCCAAGGCGTATTTGAACCCGTGCTACCACGGGTGGAATCCTCCTTTATTTTTCTGGTACTTAAGCCGTACTCAAGTCAACACTCCAAATAAAGAGCAGTGATTCCTATTGTTAAAATGTTGGCTCAATATAGGCCTTTTCCACGCACACAGTAGGAAAATTAATTCAACTTATAATTCTATTATATACTAACAGTAATATTTTTTCAAATATTTATTAATACTTTTTAACAAAGTTTATTATACTTTTATTTTGTCCATAATTTTGAAATATATGCTCAACATATAATTTCTTTTAATATTAATTTTCTTCTTTTTTTACATCAGTTTTAATACATAATTCTTGCAATTGTTTATCATCAACAAGATTTGGAGCCTCACTCATTGGACAATACGCATTTTGATTTTTAGGGAATGCTATAACATCTTTTATGTTATCTGTTCCAGCTAAGAACATAACCATTCTATCAAAACCATATGCAAGTCCGCCATGTGGAGGTGGTCCATATTTGAATGCTTCTAATAAAAATCCAAATCTCTCCCATGCACTTTCTTTACTAAATCCTAAAAGTTCAAACATTTTTTGTTGAAGTTTAGTATCATGAATTCTTATACTACCTCCACCAAGCTCTTCTCCATTTAAAACTATATCATATGCTTTAGCTCTAACACTTAAAGGATCTACCTCTAAAAGTTCTAAATCTTCATCCATAGGACATGTGAACGGATGATGTAATGCTACATGTCTTTTTTCTTCTTCATCATATTCTAATAATGGGAACTCTGTTATCCACACAAAATTAAATTCATTATTATCTTTTAATATTTCAAGCTGTTTTGCAATCTCTAATCTTAATGCTCCTAATGATTGTAATACTATATTATCTACATCTGCAACTATTAATACTAAATCTCCAACTTTAGCTCCTGCAGCATTTAATAAATTTTGCATTTCTTCTTCACTAAAGAATTTAGCTATTGGTGATTTAATTTCTTCTTCTTTCCATGCTATCCATGCTAATCCTTTTGCTTTATATGTTTTAACAAATTCTCCAAGTTTATCTATTTTTTTTCTTCCCATATCTGAAGCGCCTTCTACTGTTAAAGCTCTTACAGAACCACCATTTGCTATTGCATTTTTAAATACTGCAAACTCACTACCTTTGACAGCATCTGTGATATTCTTAATTTCCATACCAAATCTTAAATCAGGTTTATCAGAACCGTATTTTTCCATAGCTTCCTTAAATGGCATTCTTTTTATTGGAAGTTGTACATCTATTCCTTTTATTTCTTTAAATACTTTTTTAATCAGTCCTTCATTTAATGCTATTACATCATCAACTTCTACAAATGACATCTCTAAGTCTATTTGTGTAAATTCAGGTTGTCTATTTGCTCTTAAATCTTCGTCTCTAAAACATTTTACTATTTGATAGTACTTATCAAAACCTGAAACCATAAGCAATTGCTTAAATATTTGTGGTGATTGTGGTAATGCATAAAACATTCCAGGATAATTCCTACTAGGAACCAAATAATCTCTAGCTCCTTCTGGAGTACTCTTAGTTAACATAGGTGTTTCCATCTCTAAGAAACCATTTTCATCTAAATAATCCCTTACAATCTTATTTGCTTTATTTCTTATCATAAAGATATTTTGCATATCTGGTCTTCTTAAATCTAAATATCTATATTTTAATCTTATATTTTCTGCTGCATCTAAATTTTCCTTTATATATATTGGAGGAGTTTCTGATTCAGATAATATTTTTATACTTTCTCCCTTTAACTCTACCATTCCAGTTGGAATATTATTGTTTGGAGATTCTCTTCTTACCATTTCACCAGTTACAGCTATACAATACTCTGATTTAGCCAAATCAGCTTTTTCAAAAGCCTCTTTATTTATTTCCTCTCCAAACATTACTTGTAGTATGCCAGTTCTATCTCTTAAATCTATAAAAACTAGACCACCTAAGTTTCTTTTTCTTTGGACCCATCCCATTACAGTAACCTTTTGAGAAACATGTTCCTCTCTAAGTTCACCGCACATCATGGTTCTTTTAAGCCCATTTAATGCTTCTCCCATATTTGTACCTCCTAAAAATTACTTATCCTTTATGTATAGATATACAAAAAATTATTAAATATTTATAACATAAATTTTATTCCGATTGTAGCAATAGTAGCTACAACTTCATTATATGGGTTTCACATCTAAAGTAAAATCTGTTTAGATATGAAACCCAATTAAAACAAAAACTTAAAATTATATTAGTTTTATAGTGCTCAAAATCTTCAAATTATAAATTAAGAAGTAGTTTTTCATTCCTACAGTAAAACTAATTATTTTTAATTACATCTGATATTTCATCTATACTATCTAAACTAAGTTCGAATTGATTTCCATCATCCATTCTTTTTAGTTTGAATATTCTATTATTTATTTCTTCTTCCCCTAAAACTGCTGTAAAACTTGCTCCCATTTTATTAGCAAACTTCATCTGAGCTTTAACACTTCTTCCAATATGATCACAATCAGCTTTTATTCCTAAGTGTCTTAAGGCATTAACAAGTTTAACAGCTTCTATCTTAGAACTTTCACCCATTGATACAATATAAGCATCAATGTAATTTGGCTTTGGTATTTCTATACCTTTTTCTTCAAGAGTTAATAATAATCTCTCCATTCCCATACCGAAACCTACAGCAGGTATATCTTGACCACCAATTTCTTTAATTAAGCCATCATATCTACCACCACCACAAAGGGTGAATCCATTATCCATAACTTCGAATATAGTTTTAGTATAATAGTCTAGGCCTCTAACAACCATCGGATCTATAACATAGCTAATTCCTACAGCCTCTAAATATGTTTTTAAATTTTCAAAGTGATTTTTACAATCATCACATACATAATCTAGTGTTATAGGCGCATCTTTTACAATTTCTTTACATGCTTCAACTTTACAGTCTAATATTCTTAATGGATTCTTTTCTAACCTACTATGGCAAGTTGGACATAATCCTTCTTTTTTTAACTCTAAATATTCTTTTAATGCATCATTATATTTTTGTCTACAATTTGGACATCCTAAATTATTTATATGAAGCTCTAATCCTTCTATTCCAAAGTGTTTATAAACATCCATAATTATACTTATTATTTCAGCATCTACGGAAGCCTGTTGCGAACCAAAAACTTCAACACCAAATTGATGATGTTGTCTTAATCTACCTTTTTGCATTTTTTCATATCTAAATGCTGGTGTAAAATAATATAACTTTGTTGGTTGCGCATCTGCATAAAGTGCATTTTCAACAAATGCTCTAACAGCCGGTGCTGTACCTTCAGGTTTTAATGTTATACTTCTTCCACCTTTGTCTTCAAAAGTATACATTTCCTTTTGCACTATATCTGTTGTTTCACCAACACCTCTTTTAAACAAATCTGTACTTTCAAACATTGGAGTTCTTACTTCTAAACAACCGTATTTAGCAGCTATATCTCTCATTAAGTTTTCTACATAATGCCACTTATACACCTCTGATGGTAATATATCCTTAGTTCCTTTCGGCGCTTTAAAGTTCATGAAATTCCTCCTTTATACTCCATAAAGAGATTCTAATAAATTTATTTTCTTTTCTATCATCTCATCTATTCTTTTTATATATTCTCTTACATCTTTTACATTTCCAAAGCGTTCAATTCTATTATCATTTAGAAAAACAACTTTTGAAACAGCATCTGCTCCTAATGCTACAATTGTTTGTTTTTCTTCTATCATCTGTATATTATATATGCCTTCTTTATCATTTTTTGAATACCCTATATTCTCCATATTTCCTACCATATTTTTTTGTCTATACATATAATATGGATTCATATCAAGTTCCTTTGATAATTCAACAGTCTTTGCATACATATCATTAAGCTCATCTTGGCTAGGTATTTCAAACTTCTTATTATTTATTAAATTCTCATAAAGTTTAGATGCTCTTTTAATAGACATACCGTGCACTGTCAAACTTTGAGGATTTAACTTTTTAATAGCTTCACAAGTTTTGTTTATATTGTTTAAATTTTCTCCTGGAAGCCCTACTATTATATCCATGTTTATATTGTCAAAGCCTAATTCACAAGCTAAATTAAACTTTTCAACTACAGATTCAACGTTATGATTTCTTCCTATAAGTTTTAGTGTTGAATCATTCATTGTTTGAGGGTTTATGCTTATTCTTTGAACTTTATATTTTTGCATCGTTAAAAGCTTTTCTTTTGTAATGCTATCTGGTCTACCACATTCAACGGTAAACTCTTTTATATTTTTATTCTCTATAAAAGAACTATATATATGTCCCATTATATACTCAAACTCTTCATTATTTACAGCAGTTGGAGTACCCCCTCCAAAATAAACGCACTCTATTTTAAGCTCTTTTTTTGTTATATATAAACTTAGTTCTGATATTTCTTTATGTAATGCTTCTAAATAAGGTTTAACTATATTTTTACAACTTGATATTGGATTCGAAGTAAATGAACAGTATGCACATCTAGTTGGACAAAATGGCATTCCTATATAAACACTAATAGTTTTTTCATCCTTGTTTATTATATTTCTTTCCCATTTCGCAACATCTATGCAAAGTTGAGACTTTTCTTTAGATGTAAAATATCTATCATTAAATTCTTTTATAATATCATCTTCACTAACACCTTTTTCCAAAAGTTCTATAGCCTTTTTAGATGGTCTTATCCCAACTAAAGTTCCCCAAACTAAATCCTTGTTAGTTAAATCAGTTAGAAAAGCAAAAACTGCTTTTCTAACTTCTTCTTTAATTTTATAATTATCATTTATAGTATAATCTTTAATAATATCTTCATGTTTTATAGATATCTTTTCTTGAAAAATATCTATTTTTATGTGTTCTTTTTCATCAACAAATTCTATATCACCTAAAGTATAAAACAAATTTATTATTTGAAAAATATCATATCTAAATTGTAAATTATTTAAATTAACTCTTATTTCTGTATCCTTGTTATACAATTTTTATCAAGTCCTTTTTCTAAAATTCTATCTTAAAAATGGATTAGTTGCTTTCTCTCTTTCCATTGTAGTTCTTGGACCATGACCTGGAAACACAATAGCAGAGTCTTCTAATATCATAAGCTTATTTTTTATAGAGTTCATAAGAGTTTCTGTATCTCCACCCTCTAAATCTGTTCTTCCTACAGAACCTGTAAATAATGTATCACCTGTGAACACATTATTTCCTATTTTAAATGTAAGTCCTCCTGGTGTATGTCCAGGTGTCTCTATACATTCTATCTCAAAGTTTTTCAATTTAATTTTATCACTTTGTTTTAGATAGATATTTACACCATTAAAGAAAACATTTCCATAAATATAAGTACCTTTTTTCATAAACTTATAATCTTTTTCACTTATTCCTATCTCTCCACCTACAAGTTTAAAAAGTTCATCTACTCCACCTACATGGTCTACATGACCATGTGTTAGAAGAATATACTTTACATTTGCACCTAATTTAGTAATTTCCTTTTCTATATCATCTACGTCCCCACCAGGATCTAAAACAACAGCTTCTTTAGTCTCTTCATCCATAATTATATAGCAATTTGCTCCATATATTCCTGCAACAACTCTTTTTATTACCATAATTAACACCTACCTATAACTAAAACTCTTTTTTACTTTCTAATAGTAATGTTACAGGTCCATCATTTTGTATATAAACCTGCATATCAGCTCCAAATTCACCAGTTTCAATTTTATCTTCACCTAGTTTATTCTTAAACTCTAAAACTAACTTATCATATAATTCTTTGGCTTTTTCTCCACCTTGTGCCTTCATAAAGTCAGGTCTTTTACCTTTTCTGCAATCTCCATATAATGTAAACTGAGAAATTAAAAGTATACTTCCACCTATATCTTCTACCGAAAAGTTCATTTTATCATTTTCATCTTCAAATATTCTCATTCCTAAAACTTTTCTTACTATATAATCTATATCTTCTTCTGTATCTTCTTTACTTATCCCAATAAGAACATTTAATCCCTTTTCTATTTTCCCTATGATTTTATCTTCAACTTCAACTCTAGAGTTTTTAACTCTTTGAACTATAGCTCTCATCTTTATCACCCTATCCAATTTAATTTTTTATTCTATAAACATCATATACACCATTTAATGATCGTATTTTCTTTTGTATTTTAGTTAATTGCTCAACAGTGGCTATAGATATTTTAACATTTATAATAGTTTCTCTAGCCTTTGTTGTTTTTGCATTTATTGATATAATATTTACACTACTGTCATTTATAATTTGAATTATATTTGTAAGTACTCCAACTTTGTCATCAGCTTTAATTTGAATTTTTGTTAAATACTCACCAAAGTTCTTTTCATCTTCCCAGCTTACATCTACAATTCTTTCTTTTTCTTTATTTTCTAAAGCTATAAGATTTTTGCAATCTTTTCTATGTACTGAAACCCCACTTCCTTTAGTTATATATCCTATTATTTCATCCCCTGGCACTGGGTTACAGCACTTAGCAAACCTTACTAATAGATTTCCTTCTCCTTTAACTTGAATATGTGAAACCCCTTTATTGTTTGCTCTAATTTTTATAGTATTTTTATCTTCAATTGACTTTATTTCATCATCTTTATTTTGAATTTGATTCTCATTTAAAGACTCTTTAAGTTTATTAACAATATTAGTAGGTATAATTTCATTTACACCTATAGCTGCATATAAATCATCTAAGCATTTCAAATTGTACCTTTTTAAAATTTTTTCTAGGGCGGAAGCTTTTAAAATTTCATTTAACGTAAATCCATGCTTTTTACATTCTTTTTCTAAAAGTTCTTTTCCTTTTTCAATGCTCTCATCTCTTTTAGCACGTTTAAGCCATGACTTAATTTTACTTTTAGCCCTATTACTTTTAGCTATATTTATCCAATCCATTCTCGGTCCTTTAGAATTGGAAGAAGTTATAACATCAACAATTTCTCCAGTTTTTAAATGATATGTTAGTGGTACAATCTTGCCATTAACCTTTGCCCCAGTACACTTATGACCTATATCTGTATGTATACTATAAGCAAAATCTATAGGTGTAGATTCATATGGAAGACTAATTACATCACCTTTAGGAGTAAAAACAAAGACTTCATCTGAAAATAAGTCTATTTTAAATCCTTCCATAAACTCTTCTGCATCTGAAGTTTCCCCTTGCCATTCTAACATTTCTCTAAGCCATGAAAGTCTTGATTCTAAAGAGTCACTGTTATTTGATATACCCTCTTTATATTTCCAATGGGCAGCAATACCATATTCTGCTATTCTATGCATTTCATAAGTCCTAATTTGAATTTCAACAGGCTTTCCAAAAGGTCCTATAACTGTAGTATGTATAGATTGATACATATTAGGTTTAGGCATAGCTATATAATCTTTAAATCGTCCTGGTATAGGCTTATAAATAGTATGAACTATGCCTAAAGCAGCATAACAATCTCCTATATCATCTACAAGCACTCTAACTGCAGTTAAATCAAAAATTTGATCTATTGTTTTATTTTTCTTAACCATTTTTCTATATATAGAATAAAAGTGTTTGGGCCTACCTTCTATCTCAGATTTAATCCCAACTTTATCTAAGTTATCTTGTAAATTTTTAATTATATTCTCTATTTGAATTTCTCTCTCTGCCCTCTTTTGGCTTATTTCTTTTACTAGCTCATAGTATTCTTTTTCATGTAAATATCTTAAAGATAAATCCTCTAGTTCCCATTTTATTTTAGATATTCCTAGTCTGTGTGCTAGTGGAGCATAAATATCTAACGTTTCTTTTGCTTTTTCCTTTTGTTTAGCTTCTTTTTTAAATCTTAAAGTACGCAAATTATGTAACCTATCCGCAAGTTTTATAAGTATTACTCTTATATCCTTTGCCATAGCAAGAAGCATTTTCCTTACATTATCAGCCTGTTGCTCTTCTTTAGTTTTATATTTAATTTTACCTAATTTAGAAACCCCTTGTACTAAATCAGCTACCTCAACACTAAACATTTGGCATATATCTTCATATGTATAATCTGTATCTTCTATAACGTCATGTAGAAGTCCAGCCACTATAGTTGATGTATCTAGACCTAACTCTGCCAATATACAGGCTACCTCTAACGGATGAATTATATAAGGCTCCCCGGATTCTCTCTTTTGCTCTTTATGTGCTTCAAAAGATAATTCAAAAGCTTTACGAACTTCTTCTATATCAACATTTGTACAATTTTTATTTATTTTATCCAATAACTTTTCTAGCATCTAGATTACACTCCTAAAACTAAAGGCTGGTTAAGTAACCAGCCACTATTTTTATCAATGATATTATTATATAATAACAATTTTATTAATGCAATTTGCTTTAAACATTTTATAGAAATAATGTCAGCTTTTATTTGTAATATTATATTTATTATTAATGTAGGGATACAAGCTCGAAATTAAATTTATTCAAGAACTTAAAAGTACTTCATTCAAAATTCAGCATTGAGTTTAAATACTTATGATCCTACATCGCTCTTTTAGGTATCCAAGTTTTAAAACAAATAATTTTTAAAGCTCACCTGAAACCCTGTAGTTAAGCTGTTAATTTTCACAAATTAAAGATTATATTCTACTAAAGACATTACATCATAGTCCTTTATTTTTTCTTTTCCATTTAATTCTGTAAGTTCAATTACAAAATCTAAAGAAACTACTTCTCCGCCCATTTTTTCAACAAGACTTGCCACTGCAGAAACAGTTCCACCTGTTGCTAATAAATCATCTACTATAGCTATTCTTTGACCTTTTTTTATAGCATCCTTATGGATTTCTAATGTATCACTACCATATTCTAAACCATATTTAGTGTTATATGTTTCATATGGTAACTTACCTGGCTTTCTACATGGAACAAATCCAACTCCTAATGCATAAGCAACAGGTACCCCAAATAAAAATCCACGGGCTTCTGGTCCAACTATTAAATCTACATTTTTATCCTTTAAATGTTCTACAATTTTATCTATGGAAAACTTTAAGGCCTCTCCATCTTCAAGTAAAGTCGTAACATCTTTAAAACTAATTCCTTCTTTAGGAAAATTATCTATAACTCTTATTTTTTCTTTTAAATTCATTGTCGTTTCCCCCTTTTTATAATTTATCATATTTCTAGAATTTAAATTATCTCAAAATCCTAAAAACCACAAATATACCTTGCCAAATGCAATACATTAAAACAAAATGTTATTATGTCCTATTTTATATTCTAAACCGTATATTCAAACTATATTAACCATCACCAAAATTATACATTTAGTATATATAAAATATAATATTTTATTCATTTAAATATTACTTAATAACAGAACATATAAAACATTATACAAACTCTCATTTTTTAAATTAATATAGTGAAAAACTCAATCTTTAGGATATACAAGCATTTTAATTATACCTTTATATACATTATACAAAGATTTTTGATCTACTATTAAAATTTTGCTTCTTACTTTTTTTTATTTCATTGTACAGATATTTAGATATCTGCTTTGCTCTATGTTTTTCATTAGTAGTAAATAATTCTATAGCTATTCTTGCATTATCTATTCTACCCATAGAATTTGTCCTTTGAAATATATCCATAGTCAAATTATTATGTATAAATTCCTCTATGTCATCTACATTATTATCATCAATTAAAGCTCTTATACCATAATTATTGCTACATTCTAATTGTTTTAATCCTTCATCTACTATAAAACAATTCTCACCAATAACAGGCACTCCTTTAGATATAGTCCCTAACATAACAAGATCTATGTACTTATTTATACAAGTCATTTTATAATATTCTGATACAGTTTGTACCAACTTGTAAGCCACTCCAGATGCTGAAAGATTTTTAAATGGATAGTTGCACCCCTCTTTATTAGGATTTATAACAACAACCTCATCGTAGCACTTACAATCTTTATGATAATCTGTAACAATAATATCTATATCCAGGTCCCTGCATAGTTGAATTTCTTTTTCTGAGCTTACAGTAGAACCTACAGTTATTATCAGATCTGCACCTAAGTACTTTATGTAATTTTGTATATCATTATCTTTTAAATTTCTATCTTCTCTAATTTCGTTAGGTTGAAAATACTCCACATCAGCATTTAAGTATCTTAATACTAATATTAAAAGCGAAATTGCAGTAATACTATCAAAATCATAATAACCATAAATTACTATTTTTTCTCTCTCATTTATCGCTTTTATTATTCTTTTAAGAGCACTCTTCATACCTTTTAGTAATAGAGAATTATAGGTATTTTTAACGTAGTGTTCATCCATAAACATGCTCCTCCAAAACAATAGAAAACAACTAATATTATAATTTAAAATCTATAACATTACAAATATTTTTGTAAAAAAAAGCAGGAGATATGCCTTTTTTTTTACAAAAAACCTATCCCCCATAATATATATTATATTTTTTTACAATTTATGTTATATTTTTGCTGCTTTTTTTCTATTTTTTAAGATAACCCAAATTGGACTAGCTATAAATATTGATGAATATGCTCCCATAGCTATACCAATTATTAACGGTAATGAAAATTCTCTTATGCTTGGAACAAATACATATACTGCAGTTATAGTAAATAATGTTGTAAGTGCAGTATTTATAGATCTAGATACTGTTTGATTTATACTTATATTTGCGATCTCAGAGATTTCTACTTTTCTCATTTTCTTTGAATTTTCTCTAATTCTATCAAATATAACTATTGTATCATTTATAGAATATCCTATAATAGTAAGGACCGCTGCTATAAATGGTGTATTAACAGGTATTCCTAAAACTGCATAAACTCCTACAGTTATTAAAACATCATGTAATACTGCAATTATAGCTGCCGCTGCAAAATTAAATTCAAATCTAAACCCAATATATATAAGCATAGCTATATTTGCAACTATGGCAGCTATAAACGCTTTCACTTTCAGTTCCCTACCAATAGTTCCACCTAGATTTTCTTTTCCTAAAATTGCTGAATCATCTAATGAAAACTCTTTTTTCATATCTTCAATTAAGTTATCAGTTGTTTCATCTGTAAGTACGCCATCTTGAACTATTATTTCAAGTTCTTTTCCATTATCTACAACTTTAGTAGCATACTTATTTTTTGCATATTTATCTAATATTTCATCAGCTTTACTTTTTTCGAATTTATCATTTAAAGCTATATCAATAATTGTACCACCTGTAAAATCTATACCATAATTTAACCCTCTAAACACTACTGTACCCATTCCTATAATTATCAGTATAAGGGATATAGTAAACCAAATTTTAGTTTTTTCTATAAATTTCATTTTAATTTACCCCCTTTTTAACACCAAAGTGGGATGGTTTGTTAAGAATACCAATATTCACTGCCATATTTATTAAGAACTTTGTAACAGTTAACGCAGTAAATATACTTATTACTATACCAATTATAAGCGTTAATCCGAATCCTTTAACAGAACCAGTTCCTATTATATATAAAGAAACGGCAGCTATTATAGTTGTTATATTTGAATCTAGTATAGTTGCTAAAGCTTTACTAAATCCAGATTCTACTGATGATTTTACTGATTTTCCAGTTCTTAATTCTTCTCTTATTCTCTCAAATATAAGTACATTAGCATCAACAGCCATACCTACTGTTAATAAAAATCCTGCAATACCGGAGAGAGTTAATGTTACTTCAAATATAGCAAAAGCATATAATAATAGGCATACATATAATACAATGGCTAATGAACATATAACTCCAGGACGTTTATAGTATAAAGACATAAATATCATAACAAAAGCTATGCCAACTACTGCTGCTTTTTTACTCAATCCTACAGCTTCCATACCAATAGTTGGTCCTACTGTTTTAACAGAAAGAGTTTGAACCGGCACTGGAAGTGCACCAGATTTAATTATATTAGCTATTCTTGTAGCATCTTCTAAAGATTCCATACCAGTTATAACTGCTTTTCCATCAGTTATAGCTTGATTTACTTGAGGATTAGTTAAAACCTCATCATCCATTGATATTGCAATCTGTTTACCTACATTTTTAGTTGTAGCATCTGCAAATTTCTTAGTTCCTTCATCATTGAACTCTAATCCAACTACTGCTTTTCCTTCATTATCATATTGGGCAACTGCATTTTTTACATCTTGCCCTGAAAGAATTATATTTTTTTCAGAGTCTGTAAACTTTAACTCACCTGTTTTTCCAACAGTATCAAGTACAGATTTTGTATCAAATTGACCTGGAATTTCAATTCTTATTCTTTTATCCCCTTCACGAGTTACTGAAGTTTCACTGACTCCTAATTTATTCACCCTCATAGAAATTAATTCAATAGTTCTATTGATAGTGTCTTTGTCTACTTCATCAGCTTTTATCTCCATAAGTATAGATGAACCACCTTGAAGATCAAGACCTTTATTTATTGACTGTCCAAAAGATTTGAACCTATATCCAAAGGCCTCTGCCCCAAAATATCCAATATAAGCTAATAAGGCTATAATTACCACAGCGCCAATAAATAAGGACACACTTTTACCTCTCTTCATGTCTATCCCCTTTCTTACATTAGTAAATTTATGTTTTTTCCAATGTTATTTATTATATATCTTCCAAATTTCATAGTCAATCACAATTTTGGATTAGTTTTCTTCCATTTCCATAATTTTAGTCTTTAATGCTATAGCGCATTCAACTCTCTTTTTCTGCATTTCACAACCAATTTCGTATGGTATATGCATATCACCATTAAAATTAAAGTTATTTGCTTGGCATCCACCACTACAATAAAATCTCGCCCAACATTTTTTACAAGTTGGTTTGTTGTATATATGAGCCTCTTTAAATTGTTGAACTATTTCATTTTTCTTTATTCCATCATATATATTTCCTAGTAAATAATCTTCATTTCCTACAAATTGGTGACAAGGATAAATATCTCCATCTGGAGTTACTGCTATGTACTCATGTCCTGCTCCGCATCCAGATATCCTTTTATATACACAAGGACCACCTTGAAGATCTATATTAAAATGATAGAATCTAAATTCGTTTCCTTCTTTATGTCTCTTTAACATTTCTTCATATAATTTATCATATTGCCCAAATATTGTAGGTAAATCTTCTTTTCTTAAAGAAAGTTCATGTTCATCTGGAAGTACAACAGGCTCTATAGAAATTTCATCAAAACCTAAATCTGCCATATGCTTTACATCTTCAAAGAAATCTGTATTTTCTCTTGTAAATGTTCCTCTCGCATAGTAAGTTTTAGATTTATCTCTCATATTCACCATAGCCTTTATTTTAGGTAAAATACTCTCATAACATCCTGAACCATCTACTCTAACTCTTACTTTATCATTGACTTCTTTTCTACCATCTATACTTAAAACTAAGTTACCCATGTTTTCATCTAAATACTTCATATTCTCTTCATTTAAAAGTGTTGCATTTGTTGTCATTGTAAATCTTATATTTTTATTATGAATTTTTTCTTGTTCTTTTGCATAATCTACAATTTCCTTAATTTGCTCAAATGCCATTAATGGTTCCCCACCAAATAAATCTACCTCTATATTTTTTCTTGGTCCTGAATTTTCAATTACAAAATCTATTGCTTTTTTACCTACTTCTGGAGACATTGCTTTTCTACATCCATGATATTCACCTTCATCTGCAAAACAATATTTGCATCTTAAGTTACAATCATGAATTATGTTTAGACACATTGCTTTAACATATGATTGCGCTTGTCCACTTTTTTTTGCTATATTTTCATATAAATCTAATGAATATAACATTCCTTCACTTACTAATTCTTTTAATTCACTATAAACTTCTTCTATAGTTTCTACAGAATATTTGTTTTTAAAGTCTTTAACTAATTCTTCTTTACTTCTTAACTTATTTTCATCTAAAAGATCATAAACTAATTCGTCAACTACATGAACTGCTCCTGAGTTTACATCTATTACATAATAATCATTACCTTGTTTAAATTTATGAATTAACGCCATTTTATTCCTCCTACTAAACACAAAGCAGCAACTATATAGTTACTGCCTCTTTTTTACTATTAATTAGTTTTCACAAGCTAAGTTAGCTACTGTGCATGAAGTTTTACATGCTGATTGACAAGAGTTTGCACACTCTTTGCATCCTGGCTTCTTTAAACTTTCTTTTATGTTTGATTTGTTAACTGTTTTAATGTGTTTCATTGTAAATTCCTCCATCCTTTAGGTGTTTTAAATAATTTATATATATATATTATAATTTCAAAACCTCGTATTGTACAATAGTATATACTAAGTTTTAAAAATTATTTTTTATATCCATTATTTCCACCAATGTTATATCTATAATAAATTTTAATTTTATAGATTCACAGCAATCATTCCTGATAATGCACCTACTAAAGTAGCCATAATCACTCTTGTAATTTCCTTTATTCCAAATGCAAATTCTTTACCACATAATATTGAAACTATAAATAATGCTACAATGTAAAATAATCCAACTAAAATTCCCATAAGCCAACCATTACTTCCGGCTTTAATAGTAGCACATATAGTTCCATATATAATACTGATTAAAGTTAGTATTATATAAAATATAGAATTCACCTTCGGACCTACTGATATGACACTTATAAGTAATGAGTATACTATTAAAGCAAACATTGTTAATATAAATGCTCTAAGTACGCCATGTCCAACACAGGAATACTTTATTTTTTTCCCCATTATAATCCCCCCCTATATTGTAATATATTACAATTAGGGGGCTTTTATTCATTGTTTTATTCTGATTTAGTGTCTTTTTCCTCTTTTGATTTTATAACATAACTAATTCCGTTTTTAGCTAGTTTTATCCTTGCTCTATCCGGACCACTCTCTAATATTATAAATTCTTCTTGGATATTAACCACTCTTCCCATGATTCCACCTTTTGTCATTATTTCATCATTAAGGCTTAAATCACCTAACATATCCTGATACTTTTTCTTTCTTTTCTTCTCTGGCAAGAAAATCATAAGATAAAATAACCCTAACATTAATACTATAGGTACAATGTTAAATAAAATAGCTTGCATCCTTATTCCTCCTTATTCACATGACTAAACTTATAATCATGTTAAATTTTTTAATTTAATTTTAATTAAATTTCATCTCATAGGACTTATCGTAAAATGATACATGGAGCATTTTAACATATTTCTTTATAAAAAGTTATATGTTTTTTTAAAATTAATGAATTTTTTTTAATATTTATCTATCTTTTATATTATAACCATAATATATAAATAGTAAAACCTATTATTTTGAGCCCCACGCTTTTAATTTTTCTGCTTTAAATTCTTCAAAATAATCGCCATCTATTGCATTTCTTATATCTTCCATAAGCTTATTATAAAAATATAGATTATGTAATACACAAAGCCTCATAGCTAACATTTCTTTAGCTTTAAATAAGTGCCTTATGTAAGCTCTATTATAGTGCTTACATGTTGGACATTGACATCCTTCATCTATTGGTGCATCATCTAATTCATGCTTAGCATTCATAAGATTTATTTTACCATGTTTAGTAAATACGTGTCCATGTCTTCCATTTCTTGCTGGTAAAACGCAATCAAAGAAGTCTACTCCTCTTGATACTGCCTCTAATATGTTTTGCGGTGTACCAACCCCCATTAAGTATATAGGCTTATCTTGAGGTAAATAAGGCACTACTGCATCTATAATCCTATACATATCCTCATGACTCTCACCTACAGCTAATCCACCGATAGCATATCCATCTAAATCCATCTTTGTAATAGTTTTAGCATGTTCTATTCTTATATCCTCATAAACTCCACCTTGGTTTATTCCAAAAAGCATTTGTTCTTTGTTTATAGTATCTGGTAAAGAATTTAATCTATCCATTTCTACTTTACATCTTTCAAGCCATCTTGTTGTTCTAGCAACAGATGCCTCTACATATTCTCTTGAAGAAGGATTAGGTATACACTCATCAAAAGCCATAGCAATAGTAGATGCTAAGTTGCTTTGTATTTGCATACTTTCTTCTGGTCCCATAAATATTTTTTTTCCATCAATATGAGAGTTAAAATAAACTCCCTCTTCTTTTATTTTTCTCATTTTAGAAAGGGAGAAAACTTGAAATCCACCTGAATCTGTAAGTATAGGTCTATCCCAGTTCATAAATTTATGTAATCCACCCATTTTACTAACAACTTTATCTGTTGGTCTTAAATGTAAATGATATGTATTTGATAACTCTACTTGACAACCTATGTCTTTTAGGTCCATAGATGATACAGCACCCTTTATAGCTGCTAGTGTACCAACATTCATAAATACAGGAGTTTGTATAACTCCATGAGGTGTTGTAAATTCACCTCTTCTTACCTTTCCACTTTTTTTTAATAATTTGTACATAAATCCAACCATCCTTTTGTAATTTTATTACACATGTTTTTATAATAGTTATGTATCAAGATCTAATGTAAAAACATTGCATCTCCAAAGCTAAAGAACCTATATCTATTTTCCACAGCCTCTTTATATGCATTCATAACAATATCTCTTGTTGAAAAAGCACTTATTAACATTATAAGCGTTGATTCTGGAAGATGAAAATTAGTTATAAGAGCATCTACTATTTTAAATTTATATCCTGGATATATAAAAATACTTGTATATCCTGATTGTTCTTTAACTCTTCCACTTTCATCTGCAATGCTTTCTAAAGTTCTATTGGATGTTGTTCCTACTGCTATTACTCTTTTACCTTTATCTTTTGCAGCATTTATTGTATCAGCATTTTCTTTATTTAAATAATAATACTCTGAATGCATTTCATGTTCTTCAACCTTTTCTGTTTTTACTGGTCTAAATGTTCCAAGACCAACATGTAAAGTAACAAATGCTATATTAACACCTTTTTCTTTAAGTTTTTCTAAAAGTTCTTCTGTAAAATGCAGACCTGCTGTTGGCGCTGCTGCCGATCCAACTTCCCTAGAATAAACTGTTTGATATCTTTCCTTATCTTCTAATTTCTCTGTTATATATGGTGGTAGCGGCATTTCCCCTAAAGCATCTAGTACCTCTTCAAATATTCCTTCATATTCAAATCTAACTTTTCTATTTCCATTTTCAAGTACTTCTATTACTTCAGCCTTTAATTTACCTTCCCCAAATTCAAATCTGTTTCCAATTTTAGCTCTTTTTCCTGGCTTTACTAATGTTTCCCAAACATCTTTTTCTAATCTTCTTAAAAGAAGGAATTCCATTTTAGCACCAGTTTCTTCTTTATGTCCATATAATCTTGCTGGCATAACCCTTGTATCATTTAAAACCAAGCAATCGCCTTCATCTAAGAAATCTATAATATCCTTAAATGTTCTATGTTCTAACTCTCCTGTATTTTTATCAACTAGCATAAGTCTTGATTCATCTCTTTTATCTAAGGGCACTTGTGCTATTAATTCTTCTGGTAAATCAAAATAAAAATCTTTTACGTTCACTGTCTACACCGTCCTAATTTTTAATTTTTTTAAAATAAAAAATTCAAATTATATTTATATAATATAAGATTTTAACATAACCTTTAGATTCTTACTTTTATCATATGCGAAACCTTTATATAATCAAAAAAGTTACATTAAGTGGCTAGTTCTAGAAATAAACTTTCATATATAACCTTCTACTAGCCACTTTTTTACTCTCATATAGTATTACTATTTTAAATGCCATCTTTAATCCCTATATAATAATTTATTTTTGTCTCTAATACACATTCTCTCAAGGTTATTATTTTACCACTTTATAAACTATATCTCAAATATTATTTTTCTGGCATTTTAATGTCTAAATGTCTATAAGCCTTTTCTGAAGCTATCCTTCCGCGAGGTGTTCTTATTATAAACCCTTTTTTTATCAAATATGGTTCATATACTTCTTCTAAAGACCCTAGTTCTTCTCCTATATAATAGGCTAAAGTTTCTATTCCTACTGGTCCACCACCAAAATTGTATATTATTGCTTCTATTATTTTATTATCTATTTGATCAAACCCTTCACTATCAATCTCTAAAAGATCTGCTGCATTATTTGCTACTTCATAATCAATTATTCCATTTCCTTTTACAATGGAATAATCTCTTACTCTTTTTAATAGCCTATTTGTAATTCTAGGAGTACCTCTAGACCTTTTTGCAATCTCTAATGCAGCATCTTCTTTGATAGACACATTCATAATCTCTGCTGACCTAACAACTATTTCTTTTAATTGATTTTCACTATAATATTCCATAGGACAAAGTACTCCAAATCTATCCCTAAGTGGAGCTGTTAAAAGTCCTACCCTAGTTGTAGCACCTATTAAAGTAAATTTAGGTAAATCTAGTCTTATAGACTTTGCTGATGCACCTTTTCCTATAACTATATCTAAAGAGTAATCTTCCATTGCTGGATATAAAATTTCTTCTACAGCCCTATTTAGTCGATGTATCTCATCTATAAATAAAACATCATTATCACACAAAGATGTTAAAATAGATGCTAAATCTCCAGCCCTTTCTATAGCAGGTCCAGAAGTAACTTTTAAATTCCCACCCATTTCTTTTGCAATAATATTAGCAAGAGTAGTTTTTCCTAAACCTGGTGGTCCATAAAAAAGAGTATGATCTAAAGGTTCCCCTCTCATTTTAGCTGCTTTTAGAAATATATCTAATCGTTCTTTAACCTTATCTTGACCTATATATTCTTTTAATCTTTGCGGCCTTAATGAGTACTCTCCATCGCTATCTTCTTCTATAAAATCAGAAGTAACAATTCTATCCTCCATACAATCACTCCTTTCTTAAAATTATATAGTAACTTTATATACTATTTTAAATTCAGATTATTTCATTAAGTATCTTAAACACTTTTTAATCATATCTTCAACATTTGCTTCTTTTCCAACAGCTTTAACTGCTTTTTCAGCTTCTTTCTCTGAATAACCTAAAGCTAGTAAAGCCCCAAAAGCTTCGTTATGAATAACATCCATTTCTATTATAGTCTCATCTATTCCATTTTCCATAACCTCTTGCAAATCTAGCTTATCTTTTAATTCTAAAATAATTCTTTGAGCTATCTTCTTTCCTATTCCAGGAGCTTTTGTAATAGTTTTTTCATCACTACTTAATATTGCATATTTAAGATTTGCAACTGTACATATAGATAATAATGATAATGTGGCCTTTGCCCCAACTCCATTTATTGTAAGTAGTAAATTAAACATTTCAACCTCTTCTTTTGTCAAAAATCCATAAAGACCTATAAAATCATCCCTTACAATTTGAACAATATTTAACTTCACTTCCTCATTGGTATTGGGCATCTGAGCCATTGTATTTCCTGATGTAAATATTTTATATCCAATTCCATTATTCTCTAGAACTACATAATCTTTATTTATAGAAATGAATTTACCCTTTATATATTCATACATTTTTATAAATCCTTCCTAACATTTTATAATTTTTTACTAATAAATTATAACATTAAATTTATATAGTATTTCACTATATTACTTTAACATCAACAGATTTTCAATTCAACCTTAACACTTTTAAATTACATCAATGTATGGCCTTAGTTAGTTTTTATATGCATATATAAAAAATGCATAGTAAAATTACTATGCATTTTAGACTTAATTATTTTATATTTTAGGAACTACATAATGCTTTTGCATATTCTAACGCTGATTCTTTATCATCAAATTGATATTCTTTTTTTCCTTCATAAAAGCTTTCTATTAAATTACCTTTATCCTTAAGATTTTCTAGCGTTATAGGTCTCTTATCTTCACTTCTTACATTTGGAATCATATTTTCAACAACTACTAAACTGTTATCTTCTTTTTTATTGTATATAACAACCTTATTTTCATTTACCCCTATGAAATACTTTCCACTTTCATATGCATATCCTGGTATTTCTTTAATAAAAGTAATTTTGTCAGAAGTATGTTTATCTAACTTATATCCATATCCTTTATATATTTCTTCCAATTGTTCTTCTTTTAAATCTTTAATTTTATCTTTATCCTTTTCTACTAACTTCATCATTTTATCATCAGTTATGAAGTTGTTGCAATTAGAGTATTTTATAAAAAATTCCACCACTGTATTATCTTTTATATTTGTAGAACTAACTTCCTTTGTTAATGTATCTATTTGTTTATTCTTAGCCATATTTATATAAAATGAATATCCACAAAAAAATAATGCAAAAACTATTATTAATGATGATAAAATTTGAAACTTATATTCCTTTAATTTGTTCATTTTTAAATTCACTCCTTTGTATAAAAGTCTTTATTAAGATTTTTATCCATTTTTATACTTTTTATACAATTACAATGAATTTTTATAATTTTTTTATTTTTAATTATAATTAGTTATGATTTTTATTTATGAAAAGTTTAGATAATTTATATTTTGTGATAAAATTAATAGTGTGAATTTTTCAACATTTCAAATGATTAAGAAGGGTTTTTATATGATGAATTTAAGTTTAGATAATAATATAAAAAGAACTATTTTAGTTAGTTTTTTTATCTCTATTGGGGCACAATTTCATATCAACTTATTTTTAACGAATTTCAAAATTTCATTTGCTATAATATTGCTGCCTATATTTATATATTTTCTAGGAAGTTTTAATGTTACCTTAACTACATTATTGTCTTCACTAGGAGTTTTTTTTCTAAGAATAATTGTTCATTTTCTTACTACAGGTAGTTTTGACAATTCAATTTCATCATACTCTCCTGAAATATTTTTTTATATATTTTATGGATTAGCTTTTAATTTTTATATAAAAACTATTAACTATAGCTTGAAAAATAAGTTTTTTCTACTTAATTTAATAATCATAGATTATGTTTCTAACTTTATTGAAGGATTTATTCGTGTTGGTACTATAGTTTTTTCCTTTAAAGTTCAAGAAAGTATTATTTTAGTTGCTATTATCCGTTCTCTTTTAGTGTATATAGTTTTCGTTGCTATTGATTATTACAGTATTATCCTTTTGAAAAAAGAACATGCTGAAAGATATAAAAAGCTTTTATGGGTAACAGCTAAATTAAAAAGTGAAGTTTTTTGGATAGAAAAAAATATGCATGCTATTGAGAATGTGATGTCTATATCTTATGGCCTTTTCGAGAAAATATCTAAAAATGCATCTAGCGATACGTGGGCTAACGATTCATTAATAATTGCAAAAGACATTCATGAAATAAAAAAAGAATACTCTTTAGTTGTTAGAGGAATTAAAGACGCTTTAGAAGATAACCTTAACGATAATGGTATTGATTTTGAAGAAATTATAAAAATTCTTCAAATTAGTATGATACGAGAAATTTCTTCTTACAAAAAAAATATTTCCTTATCTTTCTCTATAGAAAAAAACTTTTTTACAAATAAACATTACTTTCTTATGTCTATTCTTAGAAATTTAATTATGAATTCAATAGAATCTATTAATGATGATAAAAAGCATTATATTAGTGCTATTCATTATACAGATCAAAAAAATCATATTTTTAAAATTAAGGATGATGGATCTGGCATAAAGAAGGAAAATTTGAATTATATATTTTCACCAGGTTATTCAACTAAAATCAATTACGAAACAGGTGAAATTAATCGCGGCCTAGGATTAAGTTTAGTAAAAGACATAATAACTGATGAATTACAAGGGTCAATTGATGTTACTTCCCTTGAAGATATAGGGACAACCTTTTTAATTCGAATACCAAAGAATATATTGGAGGAATTATAACCATGAAATTTTTTTTAATAGATGATGATGTAAACATAATAAATATATTAAAATTAATTATAGAAAATAGAAATTTAGGAACAGTTATCGGTTATTCTACTAACGGAATAGATGGATTAGAAGATATAAAAACCTTGACCCCTGATATTGTTATAGTGGACTTATTAATGCCTTTGATGGATGGTATATCTTTAGTTCATGAATGCAAAGAAGAAAATTTAGATATCAGTTTTATTATGTTATCTCAAGTAAATTCAAAAGATATTATAGGTAAAGCATATGAATCTGGTATTGAATTTTTCATTCAAAAGCCTGTAAATGCTATAGAAGTAGAAAATGTTATAGATAAAGTCTGTAAATCACTGTCGATAAATAGAACTTTTTACAAGATGCAGAATTTGTTTATAAAAGAAATATCAACAAACATAAATGATTCTGCTCCTAAAGATGAGGAAGAGTCTAAAGAAAATAGTTTTATGTTAAAACTCCAAGCAGTACTTCAAAAATTAGGTATTATGGGTGAATTAGGCAGTAAAGATATTTTAACTTTAGTTGAATATTTAATAAAAACTAATCAGAGTGTATATGATTTTACACTGAACAAACTTTGTAAAAAATTTACTGATAGTCCAAAATCAATGGAACAAAGAATTCGTAGAGCAGCAAATGCCGGAATGATTAACCTTGCTAATCTTGGCCTTGAAGATTATATGAATGATAGCTTTAATGAATATTCTAATACTCTTTATAATTTTGAACAAGTAAAAAAAGAAATGGATTTTATAAGAGGGAAAGTTTCTTCTGGCGGAAAAACGAACATAAAAAAATTTTTAAATGCATTAATGTTTTATAGTAACGATTAATACTTATAATTTTCATTTATACTTATTAATAAGTATAGAAATTTACAACATGGGATTTAACAAAATAAAAAACTTAATTTAAATGTTATAATATAAACTTAAATAAAATGTATGTGTGAAGATAGCTTCTATTTTTATACATACATTTTATTTTAATTTTTTGAAACATCAATTATACTTTTAAATTTTTTAACAACCTATTAAAGCTTTATATATTTTTTTAAATTATTATTAATTGCATTTATAAAGCCATGTACATTATTTAAATTTTTAGTATATTCTAAAAATTTAAATAACTTTTTTGTAATTATCTGTAGTTTTCTGTAACTACCTATTATACTTATAAATAAGTTAAAAGAAACCTATTTGTTTTAAAAATTGTTAATATTTTTTTACCTATGGAATTCATTCTTATTATCATATTCTGCTTTAAAATATCTTTCACATACAAGCTTTAATTTTAGGAGGGGTTTTATGTTAATACTAGTTAAGGGTATAGGACTTTTACTATTAACTTTAGTTTTATTCTCACTATTTAGTTTAAAAATGCCTAAAGGACAAAAAGCAATGTCGGGACTTGCTAATGCAGCTGTAGCTACTTTTTTAGTAGAGGCCATCCATAAATATATAACTGGTGATTTATTACAATTAACTTTCTTTGGAACTGTCGGTAATGCCGCTGGCAGCTTAGGCGGAGTTGCCGCTGTAATATTGGTATCATCGAACATGGGTGCTAATCCTGTTTTTGCTGTAGCTGGCGGTGTAGCCGTTGGTGGATATGGTATATTACCTGGATTCATAGCTGGATATATTGTTGGGCTTATATCTCCCTATATAGAAAAATATTTACCAGAAGGATTAGATGTAATATTAGGTGCCTTAATCATTGCTCCACTTGCGAGATTTATTGCTGTAGGTATAGATCCTGTGGTTAATTCTACTTTAGTTAGTATAGGTGGAATGATATCTGTGGCAGCTGAACAATCACCATTATTAATGGGATTCTTACTAGGTGGGATAATGAAAATGATTTGTACATCTCCATTAAGTTCTATGGCTCTTACTGCAATGTTAGGGCTCAAAGGTCTAGCAATGGGTATTGCTTCTATAGCTTGTGTAGGAGGGTCTTTTACAAATGGATTAATATTTAAAAAATTAAAACTAGGCAATAAAAGCAATATTGTAGCAGTAATGCTAGAACCATTAACTCAAGCTCATATAATAACAATTAATGCAATCCCTATATATGTTTCAAACTTCTTAGGTGGAGGTCTTGCTGGACTTTCAGCCGCAGCATTTGGAATAATCAACAATGCCCCTGGTACAGCATCACCGATTCCCGGTCTATTAGCGCCATTTGCTTTTAATAATCCTAAAAATGTAATCTTCGCTATAATATTTGCTATAATTGGTGGAACTGTTGCTGGATTACTTGGTGGCTCTGTATTTAAAAATAAAGGCAGACAACCTGCTAATGCTACCGGAACTGAAGAAGTAGCCTAAAATATAAAAGATAAATTAAGACAGACTGTGAAAATAGCCTGTCTTTTATTAATTCTATTTTTTAATTATTAATTATCTTTGAATATATTGCTATACTAACATATCGTTTTTCTATATTATTAAAATAATGTTCTCTTAAAACTCCCTCTCTATAAAAATGTAGTTTTTCTATCAATTTTATAGAGGGTGTATTTTTTATATCTATTTTAGCCATAATTTTATGCATTTTAAGATTATTGAAAAAAAATTCTTCAACAGTTGATATACATTCACTTGCAATTCCACATCTCCAATATTTTTTCAAAATGCTACATCCTATTTCTGCATTATTTGAATTAAAATCTATATTATATATTCCTATCTCACCTAAAAATTTTTCAGTTTTCTTATCTATTATACTCCACCTTATACCTGTTTTATTTTCATACATATTCTTAACTTTTTTTAAATACATATCACACTGTTTTTTTACGTTAGTAACCTCCATGCCTGAATTTTTCATATTTTCATTATCAGACATCATTTTAATAAATTCACTTTTTAAACTGTAATTTACTTCTTTTAAGTAAAATCTCTCACTTTTCAAAAAAGGAAAATGTTTAAAATAATCATTTCTATCTTCTATACTCATAAAGAACTCCTCTATTATTTTTATAAATTAAAAGCAATAACTATATAGAATATTAGTTATTGCCTTTGTAATTTATTTAATATTATGATAAAAAGTAAAAACCTATTGCAATACCAACTATAATAGCTCCTACTATAATTGCATTTGCTTTAGCATTTGGTTTTAAAAAATATTTTTTAGTGTCATTTGGTTCTCCTCTAAATTCTGCTTCTCTAGCTGAAGTTCTTTTAAAACTATCCAACATAAATAGCACCCCCCTACTTAATTATATGAATTGATTTCATATAATTAACCATAAATTGACTCTCATATTATTATATATATTATCAAAATATTCTAAATATAGCAACTAAACCCATTGTTTTTTGTATCCTTTTTTCATTCTAAACTGAACCTAAAACAATAATATATTATAAATATCTAATTTACTGAAACACATCCCTAAATTGAATTATATTTTTATAAGCAACTTTTTATAAATTACATATGACTTTCAAAAACATAAATACAACTTTCTCTTTCATCTAAAAGAAAAGTAACCCAATCATAATTGTTATTTTCAAACTTATGAAAATATAAATACTTCTTTTTATTATCTAGCACTAAACTTTCTTTTTTATAACTTTCATTACTATCACTATAAAACCTTTGCATATCCTCTACAATATATTTATTACATTGTTCCCATTTAAGCTCTTTTTCTATATTAAGTAGTTTTTCTTTAGAATATTGTAATATAACCACATCTTCTCCATCGCCATGAAAACTTGAACCACTGTCTAAAACTTTTAATTCCTTTTCAGCCTTTGGAATGTTCAAATTCCAATTTATATTTAAAGATCCAACATAAGTTCCAAAATTCATTCCTCTTATAAAACTACTTCCAATAATAAGAACTATTATAAATAAAAACAAAATCCCTCTTATAATTCTATTTATATTTTTTCTTAAAGATATAAATAATATAATAGCTATTATGCTAGCTATTATTGTATAAATCATACAAACACCCCATTCTTATAATTTAGACATTTAAATTATAATTTTTTTAATTTACTATTACATTATGTACCAATAAAAAACTTATCAACTAAAAAAATCTACCTTTCATTACAAATAGCTACTATGTAATGAAAGATAGATTTTCTAATAGTTTATTACAACTATTAACCTTCCCATCCTTCTGGGAATTCAGCATTATGGTAAACTTCTTGAACGTCTTCATCATCCTCTAAAACATCAAGCATTTTTTGGAATTTCACAGCTGTTTCTTCATCTATTTCAGTATATGTATCTGGTATCATTTTCACTCCAGCTTCTAAGAATTCAATTCCACTTTCTGATAATGCTTCTCTTACTTTTCCAAAGTCCTCTGGTGCAGTTGTTACTACAAAAACTTCTTCTTCTGCAGCAAAATCTTCCGCTCCTGTATCTAAAGCTAACATCATTAATTCATCTTCATCTGTGCTATCAGTTTTTTCTATAACTATTTCACCTTTAGATTGAAACATAAATCCTACACATCCTGTTGAACCCATATTCCCACCTTGTTTAGAAAATGCATATCTTACATTTCCTGCTGTTCTATTTTTGTTGTCTGTTAAACATTCAACTATAACAGCTGTTCCTTCAGGACCATATCCTTCATAAACAATTGTTTCATAATTAACAGAATTTAACTCTCCTGCTGCTTTTTTTATAGCTCTTTGAATGTTATCATTTGGCATATTTGCAGCTTTTGCTTTTGCTACAACATCTCTTAGTTTAGCATTTGTGTCTTCACTAGGTCCACCATTTTTAACCGCAACAACTATTTCTTTACCTATTTTTGTGAATATTTTTCCTCTTTTAGCATCAACTTTACCCTTCTTAGCTTGTATGTTATGCCACTTTGAATGTCCTGACATTTGAACTCCTCCTAACTAAATATATAAATACTGCCTATAATGGCTTATTTTAAATATTACTGCAACATTATAACATAATGAAATATTCCTTTCAAATTTAAGAATATATAAATTCTTATCAAAATCAAGTTAAACATTGCACTCTTTATATAACCTATTTCCCATTTTAAAGTAAAATTCTTCATCTTCTTCACTTATTATAACTTTTCCACTTGTTGCTTCTACAAAACTATTAGAAACTTCTTCATAGTTACTACTTTCACAGTACATTATCAATTCAACTTTATCTGTGTAAATTGTATCCTCTATATACCAATTGTTAGTTCCACATATATACTGTATTTTTCCTAATAAATCATAATCCAATATAACTCTTATCTCAAACCCCTTAACCTTTTCAACAATTCCAGCTTCTTTTATAACTTCAGAAGCTCCCTTAGAATAAGCCCTTACAAGCCCACCAGCCCCTAAAAGTATACCACCAAAATATCTTGTAACAACAACTGCTATATCTGTTAAATCATTTTTCTTTAAAACTTCTAATATAGGTATTCCTGCTGTTCCTTGAGGCTCTCCATCATCACTATACCTTTGAATATTCTTATTTTCTCCTACAATATATGCAGAGCAATTATGTGTAGCTTGTTTATGCATACCTTTTATTTTACTCACAAATTCTTTTGCTTCATCTTCTGTTTTTACCCTTTTTGTATATCCTATAAAAACCGATTTTCTTTCATTAAATTCTGCCTTTGCTTCATCTTTTATAGTAAAATAACTCATATCCTCACTCCATTCTATATACCTAAATATTCTTCGCAAGCCTTTTGTATATAGGCTTTATCTGTAGAATTATATATTTCTTTTATTCTTTCCTTATAATCTATAGCATTAATTTTCTTTAATGATTTTATGGCATAGCTAACTACTTGACCATTATCATCCTTTAATGCTCTTATAAGTGCTGATTCGCACTTGTTATCTCCAATCTTTCCCAGTGCCGAAATAGACAATCTTCTTATGTTTACAAACTTATGAACCGTACATCTTATAAGAAAATCAACAGATTTATTAGACCTTAGCTCCCCTAACATCCACACTGCTACTTCTTTTTCCTTTAATGATATATTTAGATGGTTATTTAATATGTAATCTATAAGCT
Source organism: Clostridium sp. ATCC 25772 (assembly GCF_001573875.1). NCBI lineage: Bacteria > Bacillati > Bacillota > Clostridia > Eubacteriales > Clostridiaceae > Clostridium > Clostridium sp. ATCC 25772. The sequence continues at coordinate 85,821 of NZ_LFRG01000001.1, read as the reverse complement.
TAGTTTTATTAACAACATCTAAGCTGTTTAGTATATATACTCTTTCATTTTTAGCTACTGTAGTTAAATTTTTAAATAATTGTTCAATGTTTTCACTCTTATTCAAATATCTATATTTCATCTTTGACGATATAAGATGTCTTTGAACATCACTTTTGTCAATATTTCTAATTTTACTTATGGCATCTAAAGATTTTCCTTCTAAATGTAGAAAATATGATATTTCCTCTTCAGAATATTTTTCTATAAAATTCCAATCGAATTTTACTAATCCTTTGCTCATCTTCTCACCACCTGTACACATTTTATTATCTCCATTATAATATACCATTTTAAAATTTCATAGCATGGCATAATTAAAAGGTGTCTCAATTTCATTAACAATGAATAGAGACACCTTTTAAAAATATTATTCTACTATATATTTTTTGCACTTATTGTAAACTTCTTCATCCCCTTGAACTTCCATCAAAGTTCCTTCTGCTTCATAACTCTCACTATCCACTTTTCCATTTCTATGAATATATGCAACAGTACTTGAGTCACTATATGGAATTAAAACTTTAAATCCTTTTAACTTATATGGAAGTAACTCTGTACACTTATTTAAAAGCAAATCTAAATTTATATTTTCTCTTGCAGACACTTCTATTATCTCATAATTATCATACTTTTCTTTTAAGTTATTAATCATATCTTCATCTGCATTATCTATCTTATTTAAGATTAACATAGTAGGTTTATCATCAGCTTTAAGTTCTTTTAAAACTTCTTCTACAACTTCTATTTGCTTTTCAGCATCACTATTAGCACTGTCAACAACATGAAGTACTAGGTCCGCATATATAACCTCCTCTAATGTAGATTTAAATGCTTCAACTAAATCATGAGGAAGTTTTCTTATAAATCCAACTGTATCTGTTATTGTACCTACTCTATTATCTGGAAGAAGAATTCCTCTTGTAGTAGTATCTAAGGTAGCAAATAACATATCTGCTTCAAAAACTTTTTCTTTAACGGTAGCAGATTTTAAAGGATATAAATCACATAGCTTATTTCTTAATGTTGATTTCCCTGCATTTGTATAACCTGCAAGGGCTATTTTAGACACAGTATCTTTACTTCTTTTTTCTCTTTGTGTAACCCTAACGTGTTTTATTCTATCAAGTTCTTTTGAAAGATCTAGTATTCTTTCTCTTATATGCCTTTTATCTGTTTCTAATTTTTTCTCTCCTGGTCCTCTTGTACCTATACCTCCACCAGTTCTTGAAAGAACAGTTCCAAGTCCTGCAAGTCTTGAAAGTCTATATTTAAGTTGAGATAGTTCTACTTGTATTTTTCCTTCTTTTGATTTAGCACGTCTTGCAAATATTTCAAGAATTAATGTAGTTCTATCAATAACTTTAACACCTAATGCTTGCTCTAAATTTCTAACCTGTGCCCCAGAAAGTTCTTCATCAAATATAACAACATTAGTCCTTAATGATTGTCTAATTAAAGCCACTTCTTCAACTTTTCCTCTTCCTATATAAAAAGCCGGATCTATTTTATTCTTACTTCTCTTTTGAAGTGTTGAATATACAGGAACTACCTCACAAGCTTTAGCAAGTTCTTCTAATTCCTCTAAACTTTCTTCATCTTCAGTACCTACTAAAACTGCTCTTTCCGTATTATCCTCAACAACATTATTATTTTTAATAATATCTTCTATATATTTTATTTTTTCTAAAAGGTTAAAATTTAAAAGTTTCTCACTGTTTCTTAAATGTATTTCTTCTTCTACTAATATATTATCAGTTACATCACAAAAGCCAATATTATAATTAAGTTCTTCACTTTCGCTAACAGCTATTGCTACCATAGCATCTAATTTTAATTTTATTAATGCTGATATATCTAATGCGGAAAGTTTAGGATTACCATTGGGATGAGTATGTATTACCCTTACGCCTGAAAGTTTTCCTTCACGAACATCAATTAAAGGCACGTCAACAGTGCTGCTATCTCCTACAGCTATTGACACTATATTCCCCTTTCTATCTATTGCAACACTAACTTCCCTTTCAATTTCTAATGTAACTTCTTTTAATATATTTACTATATCTAAAGTAACAATAGTATCTCTAGGCACCTTTAAATCCTGTATAACTTCTAATTTATTTAATATGGATTTTTTTACTCCATCTATATTTCCATCTATCATGCAAAATCCTCCTTATAAAAGCTAACTAGCATACTTTTTTTTAAATCACATAATAATAGTATAGCATCTTAAGCTAAATATCTACTAATATTTATAGCCTTTCCAACTTCCCATTAATTTAATACCATAAATTCTAGTAACGTAAGCACTTAGCCTATAGTACTATTACACATGTTTTTTTCAAATTATATATCTAGTTAAATTCATAAGTTGCTGTTTAAAATTTTAAATTCAACTATAGTTTTTTCAGTTATCAAACACTAGGATTATAGCTTGTTTTATATATTTATTGAAAAAGTTTATAATTGTTGTTAATATAAATAATATATCATTTTCATAATACAATTTATTGTTATTTAAAATTCAATATATTATTTACACTAAGGGCATAATATTTAACGTATATATTATTTTCAAAAGTATTAATTAAACAATAAATTTAAACAAAATATTTATATAGGGGCGTGTTCAAATGGAAAACAAGAAAGTTAATGTATTATTTTCTAAAGAAGAAATTGAAAAAGCAAATGCTAGATTAGGAAAAGAAATTTCTGAGGCTTATGAAGGAAAAAAACTTTATGTTTTATCACTTCTTAGAGGTAGCTTTATATTTGCTGCTGATTTAGTAAGATATATATCTGTTCCTACAAAAATAGGTTTTATGACAACATCTAGCTACGGCCATAATGAAGAATCATCTGGTATTGTTAAAGTTGTTAATGATGTTCCTGATAATATAGAAGGATTTGACGTTTTAATAGTTGATGATATCATTGATAGTGGAATAACAATGGATTTTGTTGTAAATCATATAAAAAGTTTAGGTGCAAATTCTGTTAAATGTTGTTCTTTACTTGATAAACCATCAAGAAGAAAAGTAAATATAAAACCAGACTTTTGCGGATTTGCTATTGAAGATTTATTTGTAGTTGGTTATGGTTTAAACTATGGTGATTATTATAGAAACATCCCTTACATATTTAATTGGGAATCATAATTAATATTAAATTTATTTAATTTTAAAACGAGTGAAAAATCACTCGTTTTTTATTGTTTATTCATATCCATTTGTATTGAAGTTTCAGGTATTTTCCCTACTATAATTGTTTCTGCTATAGGTACCTGGGTAACGACTTGTACATCCTCATTAGCCATAGGTAATATTACTTTAATATTTGTCTTTACCTCCACATATATTTTATGTCTTACTTGATTTATACCTGCAGTTTCAAAATCTGAACTGTATTTTGTTTCTACATGCCCTATTGGTTGCATTTTAGCTGTTATTTTCGGTCCGAAATTTGCCAATATATTGTTTTTAGTTATATATCCCGTTGGAATTTTTACATCTTGATAACTTAAATTATTTAGTTCCTCTTGAATTTCTAAAGACACTTCATTAGCAATTTTGTTCATCTTTAATGTATCTGCTTGTACCAATACAATATTGCCATTCTCATCTTTTTGAAATTTAATAATATCTTCATAATCGAACTCATCTACATATTTTTCTAAAATGGATTTATTCATAACTTGCACTGCTCTTGCCCTCATTTCTCCATCACAGATTGCAAGAACACTTGGTAATATGATTTCATCAAAATAATATATAAATGAACTAAGTATGGCGAATATAAATATAATTACCATTACTATTTTTAATTTCGTGTATTTTTTCATATACAATTATCCCCTTCTTCTAATAAAATTTTCTTAATATGTTTACTTTCTAGTAAAATAGTAATAATAAATTATATGTACTATTATTTATATAAAGAATATTTTTATAAATTTTATTAATTTTATATAGTGTGATATAATACAAAAATGATAATCAACAGAATAATCCTAAGGAGGATGCTTATGAGTGAAAAAAAGCCTACGGTTGAAAATAAAAATAATAAAACAAGTAGAAAAAAAATACTTAAAGGTATATTTATTGTATTTATTATATTATTCTTATCATGTGCAGCAATAGGTACTGGTGTAGTTTACGGTATGATAAAAACAGCACCAACAATAGATGTAGAAAAGTTTCTTGATATTGAGGAAACTTCTACTATATATGATTCTAAAAGTAATCTAATAGATGAATTCTTAACTCCAGAGCGACGAATATCTATAGATATAGATAAAACTTCTGAAAATTTGAAAGATGCTTTTGTTAGTATAGAAGATGAACGTTTTTATTCTCACAAAGGTATTGATTTTAGAAGAATAGGTGGCGCAATATTTCAAGATGTTAAAATCATCTTCGGTATGTCTGAAGGTAATTTACAAGGTGCATCCACTATAACTCAACAGTTAGTTAAATATAGATATTTCTTAGAGGATTCCTTAGAAAATAGAACATCCATAAAAAGAAAAGTTCAAGAAATGTACTTATCCTTAAAGCTTGAAAAAGAACTTAGTAAAAGTGAGATTTTAGAATCTTATATGAATACTATATACTTAGGGGGAACTTCCCATGGTGTAGAAGCTGCATCTCAAATGTATTTTAATAAATCTTCAAAAGATTTAACATTAAAGCAATCAGCTTTTATAGCAGGCGCTGCACAGAATCCATCTGTGTCTTATTATAATGCTTATGAAAATTTTAAAAATAATATACCTTTTGATTCCCCTAGAACAAAAACTGTTTTAGATAAAATGCTAGAACTTGGCAAAATAACTAATTCAGAATATGATGCTGCAATTGAAGATCCTTTGACATTTGATTTTAATATTAATTCTAACAATGGAATGAACTTTGAATATTTTTCAAGACCTGCAATAAATCAAGTTGTAGATGATATGGTAGGGATTTATAAAATTTCTAAATCTGAAGCCCTTGATAAGTTAATGTATGGTGGTTACAAAGTTTATACCACTATGGATACAGAACTTCAAAATGAGGTTCAAGAAATAGTGAATGATTCTAATGGATCTATATTAAATATTTATGATAATCCAAATTTACAAGCATCGGCAACAATTATAGACTATAAAACTGGTGATGTTAAATGTATAGTTGGTGGTCGTGGTGAGCAAGAACCAAACTCTTACAATAGAGCTGCTTCTGAAAATTTCTTACGTTCTCCTGGTTCTTCATTAAAACCGCTTACAGTTTATGCTCCAGCTATAAATGAGCAGATTTTAACTGCTGGTTCAATGATTGAAGATTCTCCAATTCCAACTTCAATAGGTTCAAAATATGGAAACCCTCCATATGATCCTAAAAATGCACAGTTAGACTATGAAGGTTATATGACACTACGAGATTCTATACGTAGTTCTAGAAATACAGTTGCTACTAAAGTAACAGATACTATTGGTCTTGCTACTTCTGCAAAATATGGTGAGAATTTTGGAATCCAACTAGATGAAACAGATAAAAGCTCAATTTCAGCTCTAGCTCTCGGACAGCTAGATGGCGGTAGTTTAGCTGGAACCAATCCTTTAGCATTATCTGCAGCTTATGGAACCTTTGGTAATAATGGAGTTTATACTAAGCCAAGATTATATACAAAAGTTTTAGATAGACATGGAAAAGTAATTTTAGAAAATAAAATTGAAACGAACACTGTATTATCATCTCAAGCTTCATATATAGTTTATGATATGCTAAAAGAACCTGTAATTGGAACTGGTCCTAGTGCTGCTTTTGGTAATATGGAAGTTAGAGGTAAAACTGGTACTTCTTCTGATTCTACAGATTTAACTTTTGCAGGATTAACTCCTTATCTTTCTGCTGCAGTATGGATTGGAAATGATGATTATACTCCAATCTATAATATGAACAGTGATAAACCTGCTGCACTTTGGGGTAGAGTTATGGCTGCTGCTCATAAGAGCTTAGAATATTCGGAATTGGCACGTCCTGATGGAATTGTTAGTGTAGATATCTGTAAAGATTCAGGTACTCTTCCTACACAATTGTCTTATAAAGATCCTAGAGGAAATCGTGTGTATTCAGAATTATTTATTGAAGGAACTCAACCTTCCTCTTTAGATAACATTCACGTAGAGTCTCAATATGTTTTAGGTGCTGATGGTAAATATTACTTACCATCTGAAAATACACCAAAAAGTAAAATAAAAACAGGAGTATTTATAACTAGGGATTATTATCCATATGTATTCCTTAATGATTCAAAATGGTTAGTTCCTACTGAAACGGACCCAACTTCTTATAAAACTAATGATAAAGATAAAAACAATGACAAGAACAAAGATAAAGACAAAGATAAAGATAAAGACAAAGATAAAGATAAAGATAAAGATAAAAATTCAAATTCAAATAAGGACAAAAATAAATCTAGTAATAGAAAATTATTTTAAAAATAAAGTAGAGCTTTGAAATTCAAAGCTCTACTTTGTTTTAGCATTAGACAAAACTGACATTATGTACCCAAATACAATAGCTGCACTTATTCCTCCAGCTGCACCTTGAACACCTCCAGTAAATATTCCTAGAAAACCATCCTTATCGATAGCCTTCATCACACCATTCGCTAGTGAATATCCAAAACCAGGTAGTGGTACAGTAGCACCAGCTTTTCCTATTTGTACTATTTTTTCATATATTCCAAGGCCCTGTAGTATAACACCACTGGTAACAAATAAAACTAATATTCTTGCTGGAGTTAACTTAGTTGTATCCATTAATATTTGACCAATAACACATATTATTCCACCAACTATAAATACAGATAAATATTCGTTCATTTAATCACCATCCATTTCAATAGCTATAGCATGTGCAATACCTGGTATAGTTTCACCTTGAAGGGTTGATATAGAATTTAAAAGTGCTCCTGTTGAAATTAGAAGAACTCTTTTCAATTCTCCTTTAATCATCTTCTTATAAATATAGCTTCCCATAACAGCCGCGGAGCAACCACAACCACTACCTCCAGAATTGGTATCTTGCTTTTTGCAGTCAAATATCTCCGCACCACAATCAATGTAGTTTTTTCTAACATCTATTTTATATTCCAATAATAATTCTTCTGTTATTTTTTTCCCTATACTACCTAAATCTCCAGTAACAATCAAATCGTAATAATTAGGTTTTAAATCTGTATCAACAAAATGTTGTTTAATTGTATCTACTGCTGCTGGTGCCATTGCAGCTCCCATTTCGTTAGGATCTGTTATTCCATAATCTTTGACCTTGCCTGTTGTAATATATGTAACATATGGTCTATGCTTAACATTTCTGTTTGTTAATATCATTGCTCCGGCTCCTGTAACAGTCCATTGACAACTAGGCGTTCTTTGACTTCCCATTTCTAGTGGAACTCTAAATTGTCTTTCTGCTGATGAAAAGTGTGAGGATGTAGATGCAATAGCATAATTAGCACATCCTGCCTCTACAGCCATTGCTGCAACTGAGAGAGTTTCTGTCATATTAGAGCAAGCACCATACATACCTATAAAAGGTATACAAAGATCTCTAGCCATAAAACTTGAAGAAAATAATTGATTTAGTAGATCTCCACTAAATATATAGTTTATATCACTTTCTTTTAAATTTGCATCTTTTATACATCCTTGAACTGCTGAATAATGTATTTTACTTTCTGCTTTTTCAAAGGTTTCACACTGACACATATCATCATCTAATATTTCGTGAAAATAATCTTTTAATGGCCCTTCTCCTTCCTTCGGACCTACAACTGTATATGTAGAGAGAATTTTAGGTTTACTTTCTAATTTTACTGTTTGTTTTCCCATTCTAACTGCCAAAAAATCACCACCTAATAAAATAGTATAAAAGTCCTAATATTACTGAAGCCGTTGTTCCATATGCCAAAACTGGGCCTGCAATTGTAAATATTTTTGCTCCAACACCTAAAACATATCCTTCTTTTTTAAATTCAATAGCTGGAGATACTACAGAGTTAGCAAACCCTGTTATTGGAACTACAGAACCAGCGCCTGCATAATCGCCAATTTTATCATAAACACCAATTCCTGTTAGACTGGCTCCTATAAATATCATTATTATAGGTAAATACACTTTAGCTTGCTCAACAGATATTCCAAATCTAAGTAACACATTATATATTGCTTGACCTATAGTACAAATTAATCCACCGGTCCAAAATGCCCTAAAACAGTTTTTTATTAAATTAGGTTTAGGCGTTTCTTGTTCATATAACTGCTGAAATTTTTTTTTCAGTTTATTTTCCTTCATATTATTTTTCTTCATAAAGTTCACCTCTTTTATAACTATTATTCTTTTATATATTATTAGTAACTAATCTTACTATTATTCTTTAATATCTAAAAATTAAAAGTGGTTAAGATATTTTTACATCTTAACCACTTAATTTTTCCTTCATAATTTTTAATACTTTTTTCTCTATTCTAGATACTTGAACTTGGCTTATACCTAACATTTTAGCAACTTCAACTTGTGTTTTATCCTTAAAATATCTTAACATAATAATTTGTCTTGATTTTGCATCTAATTTACTTAGTGCTTCTTTTAATGCTAATTTATCTAAAACCTCTGTGTCTTCTTCATAATCCTCACTTAATTTATCAATTAATAATACTGGTGCACCATCATCATGGTGAATAGTATCATATAAATATTGCATATTATTAGATGCCTCTAGTGCAGTGATTATCTCTTCTTTAGGTATTTCCGAAAATTTAGATAATTCTTCTATCGTTGGATCTCTTCCTAATTTTTTTGCAAGTGTATCTTTATCATAATGTATCTTTTTTGCAACAGTTTTTATGCTTCTACTTACTTTTATTATTCCGTCATCTCTTAAAAATCTTTTTATTTCTCCTACAATCATTGGAACCGCATAAGTTGAAAACTTAACATTAAACCCATCGTCAAAATTGTTTACAGCCTTTACAAGCCCTATACAGCCAATCTGAAATATATCGTCATACTCATAGCCCCTATTTAAAAATTTCTTACTTAACGCAGATACTAATGGTAAATTCATTTCAATTAGAAAATCCAGAGCTTCCTTATCGCCACCTTTAGCTCTTCTTATAAGCTCCATATTATCATCGTAATTATAATTATTCACCTTATAATTTTTTTCCCCCATATTAGTCACCTATACTGCTGAGTTAAAAGTTTTCTTCATAATAACTTTAGTTCCTTCACCTTGTGTTGATATTACCTCTAAACTATCCATAAAGGTCTCCATAACAGTGAATCCCATACCTGACCTCTCTAAGTCTGGTCTTGAAGTAAACAGTGGCTCTCTAGCTGTCTTCACATCATTTATACCCTTTCCTTTATCTACAACAATTACAGTCAATTCATTATCCTCTATAGTTGCTTCTACTTCAACCATTTTTGTTGAATCTTCTTCATATCCATGTATTATAGCATTAGTAACAGCCTCTGATATAGCAGTTTTTATATCATTTATCTCCTCTATTGTTGGATCCAATTGAGCTGCAAATACCGATACCACAACTCTTGCAAAACTTTCATTTTCAGATTTACTTAAAAACTCTATTTTCATTCTATTGTGACTCATCTTAATCCCTCCATTAAACATTCTTTAATGCTTCATCAACATTGTCATAAACATCAATAATTTTAAATAAACCTGACAACTCAAAAACCTTTTTTATAGAAGGTTTTAAATCTGTCACACATAGACTTCCACCATGCATAGATATTTTTTTATACCTTCCTATAACAGCTCCTATTCCTGAACTATCCATAAAAGATACTCCTGAAAAATTTAATATAAGCTTCATAGTTCCTTCCATATCCATTCTGTCATCTATCTTATTTCTTAGTTCTGAAGCACTATGATGGTCTAGTTCCCCATTAAGTTTTACTATTAGCTTTTCATTTAATTTTTCAAATGTTAATTGCATAATATTCCCTCCAACCATTACTATAATTCTAATATTAATCTATTTAACTTACTATTATATTCTTTTAAATATGTTATATTACACAAACATTATAACACAAATTAATATTTTTTACATTATTTTACTATTATTTTATAACAAAACTTATTTATTATAAGTAAAACATAAAATAATTTCTAACTTAATCCAATACTTTTAGTGTTATAGATTTTATAAATAAAGACTTTTTATTAACATTTGTATAGTACTCCAAACTGAGGTTTCAACTTATTCACTTATTTAACATGTTTTCAGTGACAATTATAACTTTAAGTTAGCTACTATTTTTAGTTATTAAATATAACCTGGAAATAATTCTAGGGAAACAAGCTCAAATTTAAATTTATTCAATAACTTTAAAATATTTTTATGCAAGATACATTGTTGAATTCTAAGTGATTTGGAGCATGCCTCACTATTTTGGGTATCCAAGCTTTGGAATGGATAATTTTAAATACCAACTTAGAACTTTATCTCCATTTTATTGTTCATTTATTAGTTTAATTTCTTTATCATTAAAATTAAAATATTCATATAATTGCTGTTCATTTGAAAGTTTTTCTACTTTAATATTAGGTATATATAATCTCATAAGATTATTAGGATAATATTCATATAAGTCTTCTCCAAGTTTTTTGGCAAAAGTTTTAAAATAAAAATCATAAATCTTACTATTTAATATAAATAATAAATCTTCATATTTGAAATTTTTATTCTCTTTAAGCCTTAGTGCATAAACATCTGCACTAAAATAACTACCATTATCTAAAGAAAATTTATTAGCAGATGCCTTGAATGGAAATATTATTTTTTCTTCTTCAAAAATTTCTTTATTTCTTCCCCATTGAAGCTGATACCATTTTCTAACCCCTTTTATACACTCTCTTCTTTTACTTAGTTTTTCTTTATACTGTCTTATGTGATTTATAGCATTAGGCTGCATTTCTTCATCTTCTATTAAATCCGAGTATATTATATAGTTTTTTCTTCTATTTACTTGATTTTTCTTTATAAAGCTACCTTTTATCCAAGGTCTTAGTAATTCTCTTTCTATATTTTCATTTTCTATAGTTTCTTCATCAACAACAAAAGCTTTATCGCATCCAGTAATAATTCCTTGATGACTTGTACAAATATCTGATAGTTGAAACTGGCAAAAACTTTCTATTTTTTCTATAATAGATTTTATATCATTATTTCTTAATATCCATCGTTCTCCGTTCAATGTAGACTCACTTATCAAAAATTTTTTATAAGCATTTCCTTCATTTAAAAATAGCGAATTATAAAATTTATCATCCTTACGTCCTTTGTCAGATAATGGCTTTATAATTTCTACATCTCTCAAACTATTTTTTTCTTTTTCCATAAAAATAATTACTGGGTCTATACCTACCCCTTTAAAAGGCCTAACCCCATAAAAGTCTATTATTCTTATTATGTGAGTATTTTCTCTTAAGGTTTTTCTTAATTCTTTACCACTAGATGATTCTAAAAAATATCGCGATGTTATAAATGATAATTTTCCTTTTACTCTCAATAAATCTAATGACTTTTTAAAAAAGCAATATGATAAGTCACTTTTATCTTTAAATATAGCTTTAAATCTTTCCTTCAATTTTAATGAATATTCTTTATCTATTTGTTTAGGTCCTACATAAGGAGGATTGCCTATAAATATATCAAATCTTAAATCTTCTTCTAAAAATAAAAAATCCTCATTACTAAGATTTTTATCATATATATAATTACTATAACTGAACAAATCTATTTGCAAAATTTTCAGCGCCAATTCATCTATATCAAAACCATATAAATTGTTCTCTATAATATGTGTAGTTATATCTTTTTCTAAAATATTTATACCATTAGCTTTATTTATATTAGGTAAATTCTCCTTGTACATTTTATATAAATGTGTAAAACACGGAATAATCAAATTTCCAACACCACAAGAAGGATCTACTACTTTAATATATGGATTACTTAATATATCTTCTTTAGTTATACTATTTTCAATTATATATTTAGCTATAGGATATGGAGTGTATACAATCCCCTTCTCTTTATTTTCTTTTAGCCCTTCATAATAATATTCTCCAATTAAATCATCCTCTTTTAATTTAATATCTTTTTTAAATTTTACTATGGCAGTTTGTTTAAAAATTTCATCAATTGGAGTTGTTAAAAGGTTATACAACTCCATAATTTGCCTTTTAAAATCAAAATCCATAACTTCCCCTCATCTTTTCTCAATATTCAAACAATTTCTTTAATTTAGTATATCATAATTTGTAAAATTATTGAAGTAATTCTGTAAATAAAAGGGTTTATATCAAAATGGTAATAAAAAAAGTCCCCTTGAAATAGATTTAGTTTTCTATTTCAAGATGACTATTTTTACATTTATAAATTTATTAAATTAATTTTTATAACTTACTTTCAACTATAGCTAATATTTCATCTCTTCTAGCTCGTCCATCATTAACCAAATGCTCTATTTCTGCTTTCACATTTTTTACATATTCTTCATCTTTTATAGAAGTTACGTTGATTTTTACATTTAATATAGCTGATTCTAACCCACTTTGAGCCATTAGTGCAGCTACCCCTGCATCTGAAACTGCATTTTTATTTCCATATTTAGCAACTGCTAATATATAGTCATATAAGCTAAATGTTTTTTTAGCGGTTTTTAAAGGTACTTCTAATGACCCCTTATAACCTAATTGTATTTTTGCACTTCTAGCTTTCTTTTCTTCATCACTTTCTTTAGGCATTTTAAATGCTTTCATAAGTTCTAAAAACACTTCAGTATCTTCATTCATTAAATCTAGGAATTCATCTTTCACAACATCGCAAACTTTTAAGCTATTATCTACTTGAAGCTTTTCTTCTTCACTAAGTGCTTCATAAGATTTCTTTCCTATTGTTAAATTACACACCATAGATACTAATGATGCTGATAGTGATGCTGCTACTGCTGAAACACTACCACCACCTGGTGCTGGTGAATTTGATGCAAGTTCACTCATGAATTCTCTAATTGTTTTTTTGTCTAACATATTTTCGCCTCCCTAATTAATTTTCAACAACAATTTTACCATCTTTTATAACTTTGTCTACTGCATTTACACCAAAATGATAAATTAGGTAATTTAAATTTTTAGAATTAAATATAACTATGTCTGCCTTCTTGTTTTCTTCTATACTTCCAATCTCTCTTTCACGATTTATTGCTGCTGCTGCATTTATAGTCATTGCATTTATTATTTCTTCTGGGAACATCCTCATTCCAAATGCTGCAAATGTCATAACTGCTTGCATAGATTCTGTTGGTGAAGTTCCAGGGTTGCAATCTGTAGCTAAAGCAACCGCAACTCCATTTTCTATCATATCTCTAGCTCTTGCAAAGCTTCCAACCATAAGGTAAAAAGCTGTGGATGGAAGTAGTACTGCTACTACATTATTATCTGCTAAGGCCTTTATTCCATCATCACTTGCTGCAATAAGATGTTCTGCTGAGATTGCCTTAACTTCTCCTGCAAGTTCTGCTCCCCCCATTGGTTCAACTTCATCGCCATGAACCTTTGGTATAAGATTAAACTTCTTTCCTTCTTCTAAAAACTCTCTACACTCTTCTACTGAAAATACACCATCTTCACAAAAACAATCTATAAATTCAGCTAAGTTTTTGTTTGCAATCTCTGGAATCATTTTCTTGGCAATTTTTAAAAACTCTTTTCTATCATTTTTAAATTCTGCTGGAAGTGCATGTAATCCCATGAAAGTTGAAACTACATCTATTGGATGGCTTTCATTTAATATTTTATTTGCATTAAGCATTTTTAGTTCTGTTTCTAAATCAAGACCATATCCTGATTTACTTTCAACAGTAGTTGTTCCATATTTTAGCATTATGTCTAATCTAGTTTTACTTTCATTAACTAAATCCTGTAATGAAGCTTTTTTCGTATTTTCAACAGTACTTAAAATACCCCCACCAGCATTTAAAATTTCTATATATCCTACCTTATTTAATTTTAATGGCAATTCTTTTTCCCTTGATCCACTATAAACTAAATGAGTATGCGGGTCTATAAGTCCTGGTGTAACAGTTTTTCCTTTTCCATCAATTAACTTATCACAATCATTTAAATGTTTTTTATAGCCATCACCTTGTCCAACTTCAACTATAACATCATCTTTTATAATAATATATCCATTTTCTATGATATGAGCATCGTTCATATCACCTCTAGTCTTTTTATGACTACCTTTACAAGTTACCAAACAGTCAATTTCTTTTATTATCATTGACATATTAAACACCTCAATTTTAAATATACATCTTCAAAGTAAAGCATACGAAAAGAAATAATGTACTATAGGGTTCCAAGTTGACTTTTGAAATTCCCCATTTCAAAACTTGGATACCTAAAATAGTGAGACACGCTCCAAATCACTTAGAATTCAACACTGAATTTTATATAAAAATATTTTAAAGTCATTGAATAAATTTAAATTGGAGCTTGTTTCCCTATAAATATACGAGAATACTGGTCTATTATTTATTTGATTATGCCTTAATTTATAAACTATTCGCTAATTCTTTTTTCTAATATTTGATCCATTGAAAAGTTTTCTATTTGAAGATAATATTCTGCACAATCTATTAAAGATTTCATTGGTACAAGTCCTATAACTTCACTGCCTACCACTGAAACACCGTATCTTCTTGCTTCCATTTTAATCATTTCAAATGCTCTATAAACTGCTGTTTTTTCATAGTTTACAAGATTCATAGAAACTTGAGCTATATTTCTCTCTTCTAACATAACTCCCATAGCTTTAACAAATCTTAACCCACCACCTAAGTGTCTTACTGTTTTAGCAATTTTATCTGCAATTTCAACATTTGATGTATCTAAGTTTACATTAAAGGCTACTAATGGTTGTCTTGCTGCTATTGCAACACAGCCACCTTTAACATTAACTTCTTTAGGACCATAATCTGGTGCCCACATTTCTTCTTTTATTTTTTCAAAAAATCCTTCATATTGTCCTTTTCTAACTTTTGCTAAATTTTCTCTATGTGCTGCTGTAGCAGCTTTTTCATATAGATATACTGGTATATTAAACTTTTCTCCTATTGTTTTACCAACTCTATTGGCAATTTCAACACATTCTTCCATAGTTACTTCACTTATTGGAACAAATGGAACTACATCTAATGCTCCCATTCTAGGATGTCCACCTTCATGTGTACTCATATCTATTAATTCATAAACTTTTTCAGCCATATTTATTATTACTTCTTCTACTTTGCTTGGTTCTCCAACTAATGTAACAACACTTCTATTATGGTCTGTATCACTAGAGTAATCTAATAATTTGACCCCTTCTTTACCTCTAACAGTGTCCATTATTTTTTCAATTTTTTCTCTGTCTCTTCCTTCACTAAAGTTTGGAATACATTCAATAATTTTTGCCATACTATTACCCCCAAATATTTTTTATATCATTAGTATTTTATATCTACTATATTATTTACAGCAGATAATATTTCGCCTGATTTTATTAAATCTAAAACCTTATCCAACTCTTTATACATAACAACATCATTTTCTATAAATTCCACATTTTTTCTTATTGTATCATAACAAGCTTTAGTACCTTTTCCTAAATTTAAATCATTCCTGAAATCAATAGCTTGACATGATGCTAATAGCTCAGTAGCCAATACTCTTTCAGCATTTTTTAGTATATCTCTAGCTTTTCTTGCTGCTATTGTTCCCATACTAACATGATCTTCTTGATTAGCTGATGATGGTATAGAATCTACACTAGCTGGATGTGCTAAAACCTTATTTTCAGAAACTAATGCTGCTGCTGCATATTGAGTAATCATAAATCCTGAATTTAGTCCACCATGTTTAACTAAAAATGCAGGTAGATCATTTAATTGATAGTTTATAAGTCTTTCTAATCTTCTTTCTGAAACATTTGCTACTTCAGCAATTGCAATTCCTAAGAAATCAGAACTTAATGCAACTGGTTGTCCATGGAAGTTTCCTCCAGATATAACATCCCCCTCTTCTGTAACTATTGGATTATCTGTAACAGAATTTATTTCTGTTTCTATAACAGATTCAACATATCTTATAGCATCTTTAGATGCACCATGTATTTGTGGAACACATCTTAGTGTATAAGCATCTTGAACTCTTAATTCTCCTTGGCGAGTTACAAATGTACTACCATCTACTAAGTTTAATATGTTTATAGCTGTTTTTTGTTGTCCTGAATGATTTCTTATTCTATGAGTTCTGTTATCATAAGCATCTTTTATTCCTCTTAAAGCCTCTAATGTCATTGCTGCTGATATATCACTAAGTTTTAACAAGTTTATAGCATCATATGTTGTTATAGATGCTACTGCTGTCATAACTTGTGTACCATTTATAAGAGCTAACCCTTCTTTAGAAACAAGTTCTATTGTTTCTATTCCAGCTTTTTTCATAGCATCTTTTCCTGATAAAATTTCTCCATTTAACTCTGCTTCACCTTCACCTATCATTGGTAAAACCATATGAGAAAGCGGTGCTAAGTCTCCTGAAGCGCCTAATGAACCTTTTTCTGGTATTAATGGATGTACTTTTTTGTTTATCATATCTATTAAAGTTTCTAATGTAGATAATCTTATTCCTGAATATCCTTTTGAAAGGTTATTTGCTCTTAATAACATTATTGCTCTAACATACTCTCTATCTAAATTCTCCCCAAATCCACATGAGTGAGAGATTATTAAATTTCTTTGTAATGTTTTACAATCTTCCTTTGTTATTGTTACATCTGCAAATTTACCAAATCCTGTAGTGATACCATAAACAACCTTTTCATCCTCAACTATTTTATCTACTATGTTTCTAGATTTTATAACTCTTTCTTTTGCCTCGTTTGTTAACTCTACAAAATAATCATTTCTTGCAACATCTATAATTTGTTGTAAATCTAAATCTTTTCCATTTATAATAACCTTTTTATCATTTTCTAAAATAGTTCTACCTTTTTCTTGTTCTGTAACATTGCTCATATCTGATTGCCCCCTTTTAATATTATATATAAACTAAATTTAGATAAAATATTGCATATAATTTAGATAATCCCCTAAACTTCCAAATTTTGCAATTAGCTCTTATTTTATATCTTTATACTACATATTCTTTATATTTTTTAATTCCCCTTCAAAAAATAAAAACTAAATTGTCTGAATATTTTTAACTTAGTAAAGTTATAAATTATTTTTACAAAAAAACAAGGTTTTACTATACCCAGCTAAACCTTGTTTTTAAACTTATTTATTTATTTTCGATTTGAATTTTGTTTTATCTATTAAAGATATTAAAAATCCAGTAAAACATCCTATTGCTGCAATAATATAAACCCATCTCATGCCATATATGAATACATCTTCTCTTCCTTCTACATAACTTAATACTCTATAACCGATTTTGTAGCTCATTCTGTTATATAAAATAGATGTTGCAATTGAAACCCCAAACACAAATCCTAAATTTCTAATAAGAGCATTGATTCCACCAGCTATTCCTAATTTACTTTTTTCAACTGAGGACATAACTAAATTATTATTAGGAGATTGGAATAATCCGCTTCCTACTGCTACTACTGCAAGTATAGAAATAATAATTATAAAAGTTGAGTTTTCATTTAATGTAGACATTCCTATTAACCCTAAAGTCGTTATAATAAGTCCAATTAGTGTAAGTATTTTACTTCCTATTTTATCTGATAAGTATCCACTTAATGGTGCCACAATAGTTAATACTATAGGATATGCCATCATCATAAATCCTGTTTTAGCAGGTGACAACTTTAATACATCCTGAAGATAGAATGGTTGAATTATGTTTATGCAACTAATTCCTATAAATGCTACAAAAGCACAAAATATGTTAATTGAAAAAGTTTTATTTTTAAATATAGACAAATCTACCATTGGATTTTCAATTTTTAATTCTAGCCTAATAAATAAAATAAAACATATTACAGCTATTACAAAGGATAATATTATTTTTATGTTTCCATATCCTATTTGTTGACCTGTAAGCATTGCCCAAAACAATGTAATTACGCATACTAAGAAAAGTAATGCACCTTTTATATCTAAAGTTTGGTTACTAGTTGTTGTATCTTTAGGTAAATATTTTAACGCTGCTATAAATGCTACTATTCCTATAGGTACATTAATCAAAAATATGTATTCCCAACTTACTACAGATATTATAAGTCCACCTAACGGAGGTCCAAGTAATGTTCCTAGTGCTACAAATGTCCCTGATATTCCAATCGCTCTTCCTCTTTCATTTAGTGGAAAAATCTGAGTTATTATTCCTTGACTAGTGGACATAGTCATTGCTGCACCTATTGCTTGAATAACTCTAGAAAATATTAAAAAATTTAATGTATTTGATATTCCACATAATAAAGAACCTAAAACAAATATTAAAAAGCCATATTTAAATACATTAGTTTTCCCTTTTATATCTCCAAGTCTTCCAAATATAAGTATTGTAGCTGAAATTATTATAAGATAGCTTGTAACTACTTGTTCTATACCTGCCATTGATGTGCCTAAATCTTTTGCCATAATTGGCAGTGCTACATTTATTATACTACTATCTATACATGCCATAAATGGAGACATAACCACTATAGCAAGTATTAACCATCTATTGTTATGTATATATTTTTCATCTTTTGTCATATTTTAATTTACCTTCCTTAATTAATTTAATTTTAAACTCTTATCCCTTTATTTAATCCTTAGTATTAAATTGTTCAACATTTTTGTACATATTTTCTAATAGGGATTCTGCATTTTTTTTCTCTGTTTCTTCTAATCCATCAGTTATCATATTTAACCATCCATCAAGTTCATTTAAAACACCTGGAACTATATCCTTAGCATTCTCAGTAAGATATAATTTATAAGCTCTTGAATCTTCATTATTAACTATTTTTTCTACATAGCCAATTTCTATAAGTTTTTTTATAGCTCTTGCTGAAAAAGATTTGTCTACTTTCACATACTCACTTAAGATATTCTGACTTATTCCTTCATTGTTATATAAAGCTAAAAGAAAAGGATATGTTCCAAAGCTTAAATTATACTTTTTTAATGCTTCATCTATGTACCCCTGAGATTCCCTATATATTATAGCCACATATTTTAGCAAAAAACTTCTTTTATCCATCTATACACCTCCTTATTTTTTATTTTAAATTTAACTTTATTTCTGTATAGGGTTCCAAGTTGACTTTTAAAATTATCCATTCCAAAACTTGGATACGCAAAATAGTGAGACATGCTCTGAATCACTTGGAATTCAACACTATATTTTGTATAAAAATATTTTAAAGTTATTGAATAAATTTAAATTTGAGCTTGTTTCCCTATATAGGGTTCCAAATTAAATCTTAAACTTATTCATTTATCAAATGAGAAAACTCAAATTAATATTTTTTCAATAACTAACAGATTATTTTAGTTAAAAGTTAAGAGTGAATAGTGAACAGTTGTGGTTATTTTTCTCAACTGATAACAAAAATTTGATGTATAAATTTAAGTTATAGATTGCATCCCTATAATTGCTTCATTAATTATTTTAAAAATATATCACAGTATAGTTGACTAGTCAACCATATGTGAATTATTCTTATTTTAAAAAATATTTCCACAATTTCATTAAAATCACTATATAAAAAACACTAGATGATTATCTAGTGTTTGTCCTTCAAAATTTCTTTATAAAAATTATGATACTTTTGCCAAAATCTACTCATTGTAAATTCTTTTAATACTAAATTTTTAATATTATGGCCTAAAACTTTTAAATTATCACCTTTATCATAAGCCTCCAACATGCTTATATAAATATCTTTTTCACTTTGTGACTTTATCAATATTCCATTATTAAAATTTATTATATTTTCCAAGTCTCCAACTTTTGTGGTTATGACTGGAATTTCCATAGCCGCTGATTCAAGCATTGCTAGTGGCGGAGCACCACCTTCACTGTAAGATGCTATAATTGTACAATCACATATTTTTAAATAATCTCCTACATTTTCAACAAAGCCGCCTAAAATAACTTCTTTCTCCAAGTTCAACTCTACTATAAGTTCTTTTATTCTGTCTTTTGATTCTCCATCTCCTAATAAAAGCAACTTAGAACTTTTATTATCATTATTAAATTTAGCAAATGCTTTAATTATATTTTCATGATTTTTTATAGGATGAAATCTTGCAATAACTCCAAAAATAAAATCATCATCATTTATTTTAAATTTATTTTTTAATTGATCTGATGATTCTTTTTCAATAAATTTATTAATTCTTATACCATTATTAACTACTGCTTTCTTTCCTTCAAACTGCTTTTTTTCTAGCAATCTTAGTAAATTCTCAGAAACTGTAATATAATTATCAAAACTTTTTAACCCTAATGAACTTAATGGTGTATATAAATAATACTTAAGTTTATTATTTAAAAAATCATATCTATAATCACTGTGAACTGTTGCTACAGTTTTACATTTTATTTTATTTTTTATAAAAAAATGTATCAAAAATGGTGATGCTCCATGAAAGTTAACAATATCTATATCATTTTCATCTACATATTTTACTATTTCATTATTTAAAACCTTCTTCTGAAAAGTTTTATAATTTATATTTGTATTTTTTACTTTGTTAGACAAATATCCTTCGCCTACACAACCTAAAACATTTTCAAAATATTTATTATCCTTGCTACATAAACTTAATACATGGCTGGCTCCTCCGCCATTATCATTTCCCGATATAATATGTAAAACCTTAATTTTAATCCCCTCCTAAAAAGTTTAAAGAGAAATAAAAAGCAATCTATATTTTTAATTTAATCAGTCTATTATATAATACTTTAAAATAATAATCTATACTTTAAAAATAAGTTACAATATCAAATTATATAGAGAAACAAGCTCGAATTTAAATTTATTCAATAACTTTAAAATATTTTCACACAAGATATAGTGTTGAATTTTAAGTGATTCGGAGCATGTCTCACTATTTTAGGTATCCAAGTTTTGGAATGGATAATTTTAAAAGTCAACTTAGAACCCTATATTATATTCTTTTATAAAAAAAGAGCATAATATGCTCCCTATTCTACCTATTTTTCATGGTAGTGATTAAAAATTTAGGTATAACACCTAACCTTTTTATTCTTGAAGGATTTTTTAATGTTCTATAAAGCCATTCTAATCCACAATCTATCATCCATTTAGGCGCTCTACTAATTTTTCCTGAAATTACATCAAAACTTCCACCGACACCCATATATATACTACATGGTAAACTTTCCATGTTCTTTATAATAAATTCTTCTTGTCTTGGTGCACCCATTGCTACAAATATAGCATATGGTTTTTTTTCTTCTATTTCTTTCGTAATATGTGTACAGTTGCTCATCTCAAAATATCCGTTATGACTTCCAACTATATTTAAATTTTTATATTTTTCTTTTAATTCTTTCTTACATTCTTCTAAAACTTCTTCACTTGCACCTAATAGATATATACCTTTATTTTCACTATTGCAAACTTTAATTATTTCATCCATTATTTCAATTCCAGCTAGTTTTTCTTGTATAGGATTCTTTACTATTTTTGATGCTATAATAGTTCCAATTCCATCTGGAATTATTATTGATTTATCTGATGTAAAAAAATCAAATAGTTTTTTATTATTTAATCCTAGATTTAATATTTCAGGATTTCCAGATACAATATTTACTTTTTCTTTTGAAAAAACTTCTTTAATAAGATCTTCTTTTGTTCCTGAAAAAATATCATAATCTAATAATTTTATTCCCATCTAAAATGCCCCTTCACTTTTAAACACTTTTACAACTGTTTGGAATAATATTTTTATATCCAATATTAAAGAGAACTTCTTTATGTACGTTAAATCATAGTAAACAGTTTTGCCAAGTTCTATTTCTCCTCTTCCATTTACTTGTGCAAGTCCTGTTATCCCTGGTAATACTAATAATCTTTGATAATAGCTTTCTGGATAATATTTTACAACATCAGGTATCTCTGGTCTAGGACCAATTAGACTCATATCTCCTTTAAGAACATTAAATAATTGTGGTATTTCATCTAAGCTAGTTTTTCTTAGAAATTTTCCACTCTTAGTAACTCTATTATCACTTTTGCTTTGAAAAACAAAATTATCCATATTTTCAGGATCTATTTCTAATTCTCTTTTTGATTCTGCTGAAACTACCATAGTTCTAAATTTCAATATGGTGAAATTTTTACCATCCTTACCTACTCTCACTTGTTTGAAAAGTGCTGGTCCTTTTGAATCTAATTTTATCCATGCCCACAATATTATAAATATTGGAGATAATATTAATATACCTATAATTGATAATATTATATCTGAAATTCTTTTTATCCCAAACTGTATAGCCTTCCCTCTAATTTCACTATAAGCGTCTATTTTTATGTCATTTGCGTCCATTGTATCCCTCCACATCATCTATTTATAAACATTTATTCTTTATTTTAATACTTGCCATATTTTAATTTTATAATTCTATAAGATTATGAAATTAATTATATATTTTCAAATCATTAAACAAAATACTTTCTGATAATGCTATAAACAACCAAAAATAAGTAGTTGTCTGTGGTGAAAAAAATAGATTATCTAAAAAGTTCATAGCTAAAAAAGCTATAATAGATGCCATAACTCCCATGAAAAATAATTTATACATTTTATTATGAGAATTCTTATAAACTCTAACTACACTTCTAATAGAACTTACAATAACAAGAACAAATGAAATTATTCCTAATATCCCTAGTTCACTTTGAACTTTTAGATATGAGTTGTGACTACTAAATCTATGGTAATCTTTGTATCTTAGTTCTGGATATTTTTCAATATATTGATCATATAGAGCTACATAATTACCATTTCCTATTCCTAATATGGGATTTTCTTTTATCATTTTTCCTGCTACCTTCCACAGCTTTATTCGCGGGTCATTTAACACAGATATTTTAATGTTGGAAAATCTATTTATTAAAGATTTATCAAATAAAATTATTGGTACAAATATTATAAAAACAGATAAAAATTTATAATTATATAAAAATGCTAAAACTAAAAGTCCTATGATGAATCCAACAGTAGCATTTCTTGAATAAGTTAAAAATATATTTATAACTATTAATAATGATGTTATAATGTAAAAACTTTTACTTTTTTTATTATTTTCATTAAAAATCAACATAAATATAGGAAAGAAACTTAAAACTAAATATGCTCCTAATCCATTTGGATTTTCCATAGTCGATGTAATACGTGTTCCTTCTGAAGATATAAATATTGGATCTAATCCAATCTTGGTAAAATACTGTATACCTCCATATACACATAAAATTGCCGTTGTACATACAAAACACTTTATTATGTTTTCTATACTTTTCTTTTCTTTTACTTCATATTTTACTATAAATACTAAAGCTATATATGTTACAAATCTAAATGTTTCTTTTAATGCTAATCCTTTTTCTGCAGAATATATTGTTGAAAAAGCCATAACTATAGCTAGTACAATTATACTAATACCTAAAAATGAGGTTATAAAATTGTTTAAATTTAAATAAAGTTTTTTTCTATTATTTTTATTTATTAATGAACATATAGCATAAATAAAAATAATTGACATCAATATAATATCTGGAATTTTACCTATAAGCCCTAGCTTATCATTTATTATAGGCAAAATTAATACATATATGCAAATTAAATAATATAATAATTTAGATGTTTTATTCATATTATCACCAACTCTTTTTAACATTTAAAGTGCCCATACCTAAAGGAAGGGCCCTTAAAATTTATAATTTATACTTTCACTAATATGCTCTATTGTAAGTACTCTTTTCTAATTAATCTATCTTGAAGTCTTAGTATTTTTATTTATCCTTTTATTTGACTTTAATACATAAAAATTTACTAATCCATCTAGAAATCCTATACCATAACTAAAATGTAATATAGGAAAAACTATGGGAATGTATTTTAAAAGCTTTCTTTTCCCTTTGGTTATCTTAAATGAAGATATTAAATCTCCTATTAAGTATAAAGCTAAAACTAACATCCAAATATAGAATATAGGTTTTAAAAATAAACTTAATATAGCTGCACCTATATTTCCCAAAACAAATGCCATTGGTACTAGATGTCTTATAGATGGTGTACCTCCATGCTTTTGCATTACTCTAACTTTCCAAAAACCATATTGAAAATATTGTCTCCAAAGTTTTTTAAAGGATCCTCTACTATAATATGTGGATTTAATTGTTGGAGATAGTAATATCTTATATCCACCTTTAGTAACTCTAAAGTTAATCTCATCATCTTGATTTCTAACTAATTCATCATCAAAATAACCTATATCTTCTAAAACTTCTCTTTTATATGCACCAAAGGCCACTGTATCTACAAACATTTCCTCTTTTGCATATCTAAATAATGCATTTCCTACACCAAACGGTGAACTCATTGCCAAGGCAATAGCTGTTCCTTTATCATTTTCACTAATAGTTTCTATGGGACCACCTACACAACCTACCTCTTTATTATTAAATAATAAATTCATATTATTTTCTACAAATTTTTCATCAGCATACGCATGAGCTCCAAATATTATTATACTATCAGCCTTACTATATCGTATTCCTTCATTCATAGCTTTAGGAGCTGTTAATCCTTTGTTATCAACTAAATGTATATTATCGTATTTATCTTCATATTCTTTAATTAAATCTCTCGTACCATCATCAGACATTCCATCGCAAACTAAAACTTCATATAAATCTTTAGGATATGTCTGATTCACAAAAGAATCTAAACATTCTTTTATGTAGTTTTTTTCATTTCTACAAGGAATGACTACTGAAACGGTATATCTATAATTCATGTAAACTCTCCTTTATTAATGGATACTAACTTCTAATAAATCATTTATCTTTTGACCTGCTTTTCCGTCTCCAAAAATATCTTCTTTTTCTTTTTTAGGAATAAAGTTTTTGATAGCGTCTAATATTTTTTCTTTATCTGTTCCAACTATTATATTCCATCCATTTTCAACAGTTTCAATCCATTCAGTTTCATCCCTCATAGTGATACATGGTTTACTCATAAAAAACGCTTCTTTTTGAACTCCACCACTATCAGTAACTATCTTTTTACTATTAGCTTCAAGTGAAAGCATATCTAAATATCCTATTGGATTTATTATTTTTATATTTTCATTAAACTTTAATCCATAATCATCCATATACTTTTTTGTTCTAGGATGTAATGGTAGGACTATATTTTCTTTACTTTCATTTAATGCTTCTATTATATTTCTTAATCTATCTATAGAATTAGTATTTTCAGCTCTATGTATAGTTGTCAATATATATTCATTTTTTTCTAATCCTAATTCACTTATTATTTTACTTTTTTGTGCTGCTATAGTCTTGAAATGTAATACAGCATCGAACATAACATCTCCAACATTATGAACACCATTATTTATACCTTCATTTTTTAAATTTAACTTTGCACTTTCAGTTGGAATAAATAAAAATTTAGAAATATGATCTGTAAGAATTCTATTTTGTTCCTCTGGCATATTTTTATTAAAACTTCTAAGTCCGGCTTCTACATGAGCTACTGGTATTAACATTTTACTAGCAACTAATGCACCTGCTAATGTAGAATTAGTATCGCCATATACTAAAACACAATCTGGTTTCTCTTTTTTATAAATTTCCTCTAGTTTCTCCATCATTTCTCCAGTTTGTTTACCATGTCCGCCTGAACCTACTGAAAGGTTATAATTAGGTTTAGGAATATTTAATTCCTCAAAAAATATTTCTGACATATTTGTATCATAATGTTGTCCTGTATGTATTAAAATTTCAGTATGTTTTTTTCTTAATATATTGGATACTGCTGCAGCCTTTATAAATTGTGGTCTAGCTCCAACTACAGTTACTATTTTCATAATTTATCTCACCTCTTAATTATTGTAAATCTCTAGATACTTGCAATGCTCTTGCTTTCCATGTGTTATCTTCTAATATATTTGATATATTCTTAACTTTATTAGATATTTCAATATTATTATTACCTATATTATTAAGTAATTCAATTAAATCTTCAACATTATAATCTATATTCCATCCAATATCATACTTTTCTACAAATTTAGCCGTAGCGGTTCCATTAGTTGCTATTATTGGTTTTTCATATTGCATATATTCAAAAAGTTTTAAAGGCATTGCAAAACTTCTATATTCAGATGGTTCAAAAAATAGACTTGCAATATCACTTTTTTTATAATAGGATTCCAACTCATTACCTGATTTATGAATAATTTCTATATTTCCAGTTAAATATTGTTCATATTTATCCTTTGATTTTTTCCATTCATTTTCCCTACAACATACTATAAGTTTTACATTTTTACATTTAGATACAGCTAAGAAAAGCTTTTCTAAATCGTATAACCCTGTTATTCCACCTACATAAAATATAGTTAGACTATTATCTTCAATAGAGTTCTTTACATTTATATCTTTCTTTAAATCTATTGCTGGAGGCAATTCTTTTACATTTAAATTCTTAATCTCATATATGTATTTTTTCATTTCCATTGAAGGTAAATATAAAATATCTAATATATTATTATATTTTTTTAAATCGTATTTATAAAAAAAGCTTGCAAATGTTCTTTTCAACAATCCAACACTTTCTTTATATATAGGAAATTTCCAATATATATCTCTATAAAATAGTCCTACCTTAAGATTATTCTTTTTACAAAACTTTAAAAATTCAAAATCTAAAGTTGGATATACTGGTAGATGGTGTTGTTCTGTCAATAGTGTTGGTTCTGTAGAACTCTCACTATAAACAAAATCATATTTCATTCCATTTTTTATATTATTTTTAACAATACTTATTTTTGTCTTTCTCTCTTTACCATATCCACTTATAATTTCTACATCATATCCTATTTCTTTAAATGCATTAATTATTTTAACTGGTCTTATTTGCGATCCTGATGGATGCTCTGTATTTATGTAAAATGGTAAATGGACTATACATTTTTTTTGCATATTTTCCTCCAAAATAAACTTTTTTATTAATAATATAAGATAAGCAAATCATAATTTTAAAATATTAATTATGTATGCTTATCTATATTTACTAGTTTCTTTTTAATGACTTTATATTTAACTTTTCAAATATGAACGTAGAGTATTTTATAAACATCAAAAGTGCTATTATACTAATAGTACTAGAACTATACATAAAATCACAGAATCCTGCTTGACTTGTTATTGCAAAATTTGATGTTAAAACTGCAAATAAAGTTATATTTATAGGATCTTTTTTGCATTTTAAGAATATTATAAATATACCTCCAAACAGTATACCCATGTATATTGCTGCAAATACCACACCTTTTACACCAAAATTAGCAAAAGCTTCTCCAATAAACATAGCATTCATAACTCCAGCTATACCTTTATATACATTTCTACTCCCATAATAAGTCATAACAACTCTAGCAGACCTTATATGACTTTGCCCTATACCTACCAATGACAATATTGTAGGCGAAAAACTACGTCCCATCAGTAACGGCAGTCCTGAAGTAAATAAATCTATATGGAATATTAGAGTAACTGCTTGAGTATATATAGTTCTTCCAAGTGGCCCTTCATAGATACTAAATATATGATTTAACCTTCCATTTAAAGCATACATAGCAAATATAATTGCTCCTAAAAATGCAACTAATGGAATAAATAATTTTAATTTTATTTCTCCTTTTACATATATGTATATAATTATAAATACAAATAAGTAAAATACCACTGGTGCCTTAGCAAAATTGTAAGTTTTTATTAAAATCGAACTTATGAATAATATAGAAAATAATATTTTCCACTTTTTATCTTTAACATTCATACAAAATGTAAATGCTAAATATGATAACATTGGTATGAATGTTAATACAAAAATATTTGCTACATATGATGTTATGTTTGATATTCTAATTCTTTCTAAAGCTAAATCCAAATTAGGATCTTTAAATATTAGTTTAAAGATTGGTATATAACCAATTCTAACAAACATATATGTCATTACCATTATGCAAAATGCTGATACAGCTGCTGTAATTAAAAATACATTTTTTTCATTACTTGTCTCAACTTCTTTTTTTAAATATATATCATAGTCTCTTTTAGCATCAACATTAAATATTTTTTCAATTAATAATATAGTTAATGGCATTACTATAATGGTAAACAATAATAAATAGAAAGTTTTATCTATATTTTTATCTTCTATAATATATCCAATCATATAGTGCTTTCTATCACCTAAATATGCTAAACTAACCCCTATATATGATTGTAAAATAATAAGATAAAAGGTATATGAAATTAAATTTAATTTATTAGGCATTAACGTACCTGATGCCTTATAAAATAAATAAGCAGAAAGTGCTAATCCTGAAAATATTAATATTAACTTGAAAAATATAATATCCATATTACTTATACCTTTCCTCTAGTAGATATAGTTTTGTTTCATCATCTGCTTGACTAAAATTATTAACTAAATGTTTTATAGGCTCTCTATTTATATGTTTATCTAAATAGATTTCATTAAGCTGCTTCATATTTGAGCATACACTTATATCCTTAACTTTAGTTAGCCTTATGTTTAGTATCTCTATATTTTCTAAACTAGCAAGTTGACTAATATCACTAATGTCATTATATGATATATTTAATTCTCTAAGATTCTTATTATTTTTTACAAAATCTATGTTAGTTAACTTATTATTTGATAATTGTAAAACTTCTAAATTTGTTAGTGGTGATAAATCAGGCATGTTAGAAATTCCATCATTATTCATCTTCAATTCTTCTAATGATGTTATTTTATTTATAGAATTTACATCATTTATATAATTAGATGTAATATCTAAAAATCTTAATTCTTTTAACTCCGTTAGAGATTCTATCGAATTTATTCTATTTAAAGTTAAATTCAATCTTTGTAAACTTTGAAGATTAGATAAAGATGTCACATCTGATACATTATTTTTAGCTAAATCTAATTCAACTAAATTATTTAAAGATGCCAATGAACTAATATCTGTAATATAATTATTAGTTAAACTTAAATTCATCAATGATTTAACATTCCCTAAAGGACTTATATCGTATATTTTATTATCATCAAACTTTAATGTATTAAGTTTATGCAATTTTGTTAATGGTTCCAAATTTTCTATTTTATTCTTATTTAAGTTTATCTCTTTTAAATTTTTAAAATTCTCTATACCAGTTAAATCTGTTATTTCATAATCTGCTAAATTTAAAACTGATACACGGTTAGTATCTTCAATATATAAACTTCTCCATCTAATTCCTAATTCATCTTTAATCGCTTTTTCTAATTTCTTATCTGGAAATTCTATTTTAAATGAATTGGGGTCAAATTTTCTCCATGTCATCATTAAAGTAATTATTAAACTTAAAATTACAATACTTACAATGGCTATAGAAAATTTATACTTTACTATTTTATCCTTAGATAATTTTAAATCCGCTTTTTTCATTTAATCACCTCTTAGCTAGCCTTGCTTTTATTGATTTTACTACTCTATCTTTTATACCTTTATCAATTTCACTAATTCCTAATAAATGCTTAGCCGAAATTTTTTCTTTAAATATATACATTCCCAAATATATAAAACCATATACCGTGTATGATATGGTAGATGCTATTGCAGCCCCATTAATACCCCATTTAGGAATTAATATTAAATTAAAGGCAAAATTAATCATAAATACTGAAAATGCAATAATCGTATGTATATATGGTTTTCCTATGCTTTGAAAATATCCTCCGGACACTTTTCCAATAGAAGCAAATGCTATACCTACAAATAATATTTGAGTGGGAAGTTGAGATGATGCATACTCCTCTCCATAAAGCCAAATAATTAATGGACTAAATAGTATTGCTCCTATAGAAAAAATTAGAGTAACATAGAAAACATACTTAACTGTAAGTGCAGTAGTAATTTTTCTTTGCTCATGTGCATCATCTGAAATATTATATAGTCTTCCAGTTATAGCAGTTCCTACGCTAGAGGGAATTAAAAATAACATCTCTGCTAAAGTAACAGATACGCTGTATATTCCTAATTGTACTTGTCCTAACATATCACGAACTAAAAATTGATCTAGCTTATAATTTAAGAAAACAAATAAGTTTCCTAAATATATCATTCCACCAAATTTAAGCTGCTCTATTAATAATTTTTTATCATAAGAACTTAAATTTAACTTATATGCTCTTACATTTCTAAATAATAAAGGTATTGTTATTAATATAAATATAAGTTGCACGCCTAAATAAGATACTAAGTTCAACCATCCTGTGAATACTAAAATAAGTAATACTGCTGTCTTCATAAAATTATTTTTTAAATTTATATTATTTGCCATGTATATTTTTTCATCAGCAACATAATAAGATGTAAATAAATTTGCAAATAATGATCCAATAATAGTAACTATCATTATTCCTATTATTAGCCAATTATAATTTAAATTTCCACCTATTTTCCATCCAATAATAATCATTGTAATTATTAAAGATATAGCAATTATTGTTAAAATGTTAGTATTAAATATATCCTGTGGCGAACTTTTACTTTTCTTATAGAAATAAGGTAACGAATATGTTATTCCTAAATGTCCATATTCTGATATGGTTGATATAATTAAAGTTAAATATGCCAAATCACCTTTTCCACTTGGACCTAATTGTCTTGTTATCAACAAGCTAGTAATAAATGAAAAACCCATTATCATTATTTGTGTGATAAAGTTACTAGCTATATTTTTTGCATAACTCAAATTCAAATACCTCCAAATTATAATCTTTCATATAAATCTGACATTGTTTTAACATTTTCTTCCCAATCATACACATCTAACACTACTCTTCTACCTTCTTTTCCCATTTCCTTAGCCACACGTCTATTCTTATATAAATATTCAATTTTATCGGCTAATTCATTTTCATTTTGTGGTTCAAATAGAAGTCCTGTTTCATTATCTTTTATAACTTCTTTTAATCCACCACAATTTGAAGCTATTACAGGTCTTTCACAAGCTGATGCCTCAATTGCAGATACTCCAAAGCTTTCACTTAATGAGCATAAACACATCACATCAACTTTATTTATATATTGCGGAACTTCTGTATTTTTAACTCTTCCAACAAATTCAACATTTTCATTTAAATTTAATTGTTCAGTAAGATTTATAAGGTTTTTTCGTTCACTACCATCACCAATAATTTTTAATTTTATATTGGTATCTTTTGTTCTATCAATAACCATTCTTAGAGCCTTTATTAAAGTATCTATGCTATAAATTTTTTCAAGACTTTTTGCTATACCTATAGTCATACTTTCTTTTTCAAAAATCTCTGATGTCTTACTAAATAAATTAACATCCACCCCAAAAGGTGTAATTACAATTTCTTTTTCACTATTATAGCTTTTTATTTCTTTTGCCATGTCATAACTTGTTGAACATAATACATCTGCTTTATTAAATACATAATTCAATATTTTTTTATATATACCATTCGATTTTGGGAAAAGATATACGTCACTTCCCCAAACTGAAACTACAAACGGTCTAACACCACTTACAGCTCCAAAAAAACCGTAACTAGATGCATAATAACTATGTAGTATGTCTGGATTTATCTTTTTTACAAGTTTTTTAACCTTATGCGCTAAGAAAATGTAACTACTTTTATTCTTATACATGGGCTTTAAAACATAGGTTTTTACGTTTCCACTATATTTATAGTCACTTTCCCTCATGCTTATTAAATGTATATCATAATTTAACCCTGAAAAATAATCTAACCATTTTTGTGTGTGAATGCTATCAGCATCTGCTAATATACATAACTTAGTCATATACACACCCCTTATTCTTTCATATTATCATACTAAATATAAAACTAACTTTTTTAAGTTATTATTGATTTTTTAAAAGTTGGTCTTCTGGAACTTCTCTAAATACTTTTGCTGGATTTCCTAATACTATTTTTTCCTTTGGGGCGTCTTTAGTTAAAACACTTCCT
The DNA here is from genome assembly GCF_001573875.1 of Clostridium sp. ATCC 25772. Lineage (NCBI taxonomy): Bacteria > Bacillati > Bacillota > Clostridia > Eubacteriales > Clostridiaceae > Clostridium > Clostridium sp. ATCC 25772. The sequence goes on along the minus strand of NZ_LFRG01000001.1, from coordinate 53,380 downwards.
GCTGCTACTAACGCATCCTCTTCAACTATTTTTCCTGGTAAAATTACAGCTCCTGCTCCAATTCTGCCACCTTTTTTTACTGTTATTCCCTTAAACTTTCCAAATCTTTCTTTAGAACGGGCTGCATAATTATCATTTGATGTTGCAACACATGGTGCGATGAATACATTATCTTCAACTTCTGAATATGCTGTTAAATACACATTTGTTTGTATTTTGCAGTTATTCCCTACTTTGCAGAAGTTTTCAATAGTAGTACCTCTACCTATTATGTTCTTATCTCCTACAGTTACATTTTCTCTTATTGTTGCCATATCAGCTATAAGAGTTTTACTTCCGATAGTACATCCAGCATAAATTATAACAGATGCACCTATCAAACATTCATGTGAGATTTTAGCTGGTTCTAATTTTTCTTCATCTTTAAATATGCTATTTACACCTCTCATAGGCAACTTGCCAATAATTGTATTATCATCTATTCTTACACTTTCACCTATAACAGTTCCACTATGAATAACTACATTGTGTCCTATAATACAATTATCACCTATAACTACATCATCTTCTATAACAGCAAATCTTCCTATTTTTACATTTTGTCCGATTTTACTTTTATCTGAAATATAATTCATCATCGTTCTCACTTTCTACTTAAAAAATTAGTTTTTTAATTTTTTTATATCTTTCATTTCAATTGATGCGAAGTTTTCCATTGGGAACTTAACTGGCATTCCTGTTAATCTTGATTTGTAAGCTGCAAGAATTATTTCCATAGCTTTTTTTCCTTGTTCTCCACTAACTAATGGCTCTGTTCCATTATTTATAGCATCTATAACATCTTTAAATAATGCTGTATGTCCAGCACCATAAACATTGTCAACTTCACCTGATGCTTCTTTTATTACATCTTCTTCTTTTTCTAATTCGTCTTCAAATCTCCAAGTTTCAATTTTATTAACAGCCATTCCACCTATGCATACTGCTGCTTTTTCTCCAAAAACGCTTAAAGTTTCTTCTAAATTTTTAGGGAATACACATGCACTACCTTCAACAATTCCTATAGCTCCATTTTTAAATCTTATTACTATAGCTCCAAAATCTTCTGCCTCTATATCTCTTAAGAATGTGTCACATTGAGCATATACTGTATCTACTTCTCCACCTAACATCCATTGAAGAAGATCTATATTATGTATGCATTGATTCATTAATGTACCACCATCTTGAGCCCAAGTTCCTCTCCATGGTGCTTGCTCATAGTATCCCATATTTCTATTCCAAAGTATTCTTGCTGTACCATTTACAAGTCTACCAAATCTATCTGCTTCTATTGCACTTCTTAATTTTTGTATTGGTGCATTAAATCTATTTTGATGAGATATAGATAGAGTAACATTATTATTTTTAGCAACAGCTATCATTTCATTAGCATCTTTTACAGATAAAGCCATTGGTTTTTCAACTATAGCGTTTATTCCCTTATTCATGCAATATATTGCTATCTCTGGATGATATCCACTTTCAGTAGCAATGTATACTATATCAATTTCCATATCTTCAATCATTTTTTTATAATCTGTATATACTTTAACATCACATTCACAATTCATATTTTTTATATATTCATCTTTTTTAGCGATAGCTTTTTCTTCTGCTACATCACAAGTGGCTACTAAAACAGCCTCTTCTTTATTATTTATTATAGCTTCTACGCCCTTGTAAGATATTCTTCCACAACCTATAACCGCAAATTTAAATTTTTTCATAATAATTCCCTCCTACGCTTCTCTATTACAAAGTTCTTCATATATTTTCCATAATTTTTCTTCTTCTTTTTTCCAATTAAACTTTTCTTTTATAGAATATATACCGTTATTACCCATTTCGTCTCTTAATTTATCATCTTGCAAAAGACGAATAACGTTTTCTGCTAGTTCATTTTCATCCTCTGGATTAACTACTAATCCTGAATTGTATGCAGTAATATAATCCTTTATAGGTGGCATATAACTTCCGATTACAGGTATACCACAACTCATATATTCAAATTGTTTAGTAGGTATATTTTTAAAGTATTTAGGTAATGGTAATAATGTAACTAATCCTATTTTAGATTTATACATATATTCTCTTACCATTGCATGTTTTACTTTTCCTGTGAATTCTACATTTTTTTCTAAGTTATTATCCTTAATATATTCTTTTAAAATATCTTCACACTTATCATAACCAAAGGGACCTACAAATATCATTTTTATATCTTTATATTTATATTTATTTTTAATTATATTAACAGTCTTAAGAATTTGTAATGCTCCTCTTTCGATTGTAATTCCTCCCTGATAAATCATATCATATTTTTTTTCTACATCATATTTCTTTTCAGGAATAAATTGTGTAAAGTTATGGATTACCTCTACATTTTTATTTACTACCTTAAATCTTTTTTCAACTGCTTCATCTGCAGTAATTATATAGTCAAATCCCTTTGAAATAATAAGTTCAGTCTTATCTACAAAAAATGTAGATAAAGGTCTTATCACCTTTGGTATCTTATTTGACATATTAGCCATATCCGGATAATGCTCATGAACATCATAAATTATTTTGCAATTAGGTAATTTCTTTTTTATTTTTTTTGCTTTATATATAATTTCAAAATCATGAAAATGATATATATCTGCTTTTTCTTCTATGGCCCTATCTATTAATTCCTCTAGAATTAGAAATCTATCTTTTAAATTTTTAGGCTTTGTTATACCTACTACTTTTATACCATCAATTTCGTGAATTCCTTTTTCATATGGTGCAACTATGGTTATATCCTTATATTTTTTTAAAAGAGATTTCGCTTCCTTATGAAATATTCTAGAGTCTGTTGGACTATGACCAGTTGTGAGTATACATATTTTCATCACCTAAGCTCCTATTCACTTTTTATTGATACAATCTTAAGTATTCACTATATAAACTATTAGCACTTTGAGTCCAAGTATATTTAGTTTCAACTTTTATTTTAGCATTTCTTTCTATGTCTTTTCTTATGCTATCATTTTCTAGTACATATTTCATTTTATTTGTTAAGTCTTCTAAATTTCTTGGTTCCATCAATATACCATCTTTAAAATTTTCTATTACATCTTCAATTCCTTCACCCTTACACCCTATTACTAACTTTTCATGTGCCATAGCCTCTATATAAACCACTCCAAAACCTTCTTTATAACTAGGTAACACAAAAATATAACAATTCTTCATATATTCCATAACTATATTATGAGGTAATGCACCTTTAAAGATAACTTTATCTGCAACACCATTTTCAAAAGCTAGCTTCTCTAAATTTTCTCTTTCAATTCCTCTTCCTATAATAACTAAATTTAAATCTTCATAATCATTATGTATATCTGAAAAAGCTTTTATAGCATAATCTATACCTTTAGTTTTTATTAAATTACCAACAACTAAAATATATCTTTTCCCGTGAAATTCCTGGGATATACTTTTGCTTTTTTTTGATACAATATCATTTAACTCTATACCATTAGGTATAACTGCATAATTATTTTTTTGCCCAGTTATATTCTCCGCTTCTCTTTTTAATTTATTACTTACAAATATAACCTTATTTGATTTTTCAAATACATGAACCACTTTATTTTTAAAATCCTCATCTAAATTAACTGTATAATTCATATCTTGACCGTGTATTGTTGTTAATAAAGGCTTATTAAAATGTTCATTTAACATAATAGCTCCATATCCATCTGGTAATGCTACATGTGCGTGTATTAAATCAAACTTGAACTCTTTATATAATTTTGATGTTATCTTTTTAATTCCTTTATATAAAATTTTACCTGAAGATCTAAAATTTAAATTTTTAGGTAGAAAAACTACTCTAGGATAAAAAACTTCTATCCCTTCCCATACAGTCTTTTTAGGTATACTATAATATCCTTTATATTTCTTTGAAAGTAATGTAAGTATGTATGGTGTATAAGGAATTGGTGATATAACTTTTATATTCACATTTTCCTTAGAGCTTTTTAATGCTTTAACTTGTTTATGAATAAATATCCCATTATTTTCATTATAATTATTAGGATACATATGAGATATTACTAGTATATTCATAAAATTTCTCCCCGTTTTTTATTAGATAAAGCACATAGTTAATAACCCTATGTGCTTCAATTTCAAACAAAGTGCAATAATTAATTATAGTTTGTTTATCTTATGTCTATTGTTTTTAACATTTTTAGTAGCATTTCTAGTATCATATAATAAGTTAGCTTTTTCAACTATTGCTTCATAATCATAACAAGTATGGTCTGTAGTTATAAGAACTATATCTGCACTTTCTATTTCCTTTTCCCACTCAACTGATACATATTCTTTACCTTTATGTTTAAATGATGGGATATATGGATCATTTACTAAAACATTTGCACCTTTTTTCTCTAATAATTCTATTACTTTTAGTGTTGGAGATTCTCTCATATCATCGATATCTTTCTTATAAGCAGCTCCCATAACTAATACTTTAGAACCATTAAGTGCTTTTTTATCTCCATTTAATAGATTCATAACATTTTCAATAACAAACTCTGGCATAGAGTCATTTATTATTCCTGAAGTCTCTATTAATTGAGTGTGATAATCATACTCCTTTGCTTTCCATTCTAGGTAGAACGGATCTAGTGGTATACAGTGTCCACCTAATCCTGGACCTGGATAGAATGCCATGAAACCATAAGGTTTTGTTTTTGCTGCATCTATAACTTCCCAAACATCTATTCCCATTCTCTTGCATAATATAGCCATTTCATTAGCTAATGCTATATTTATATTTCTAAATGTGTTTTCAAGTATTTTTTCCATCTCTGCAACTGCCGGACATGAAACTTCCATTATCTCTCCTTCTAATACATTTCTGTATAGTTGAGCAGCTACTTCTGTACAACAAGTTGTACATCCTCCAACAACTTTTGGAGTATTTTTAGTATTGAAATCTTTATTACCTGGATCAACTCTTTCTGGTGAGAATGCTAGGAAGAAATCTTCTCCACATTTTAATCCAGTTTCTTCTAATATAGGTTTTATAACCTCTTCTGTAGTTCCTGGGTATGTAGTACTTTCTAGAACAACTAACATTCCTTTATGTAAATATTTAGCTACGCTTTTAGTTGAACTTACAACATATGATAAATCTGGTTGTTTGTATAAATCTAATGGTGTAGGTACAGCTATACATACAGTATCAACTTCTGAAACAAAACTAAAATCTGTTGTAGCTTTTAATTTTCCTTCTTTAACTAAGTTAGCTAAATCGTCATCAACTACATCGCCTATGTAGTTACGTCCTTCATTTACCATTGCAACCTTTTGATCTTGAACATCAAAACCGATTACTTCGTAGCCAACTTTAGCCTTTTCTACTGCTAATGGTAATCCAACATAACCTAAGCCAACTACCCCTAATTTAGCAGTTTTATTTTTTAGTTTTAATAATAATTCTTCTTTTAATTTATTTGACATTTTACTTCCTCCTAATTCAAGTTAGACTAATCTATTTTGCACTACTTTTGAAAAAACTCTTTTAACTTATCAGTTGCATATGCTACTAATTGAAAGTTATTTCTGGACATAGTGGTAAAGCAAATGTTTAGTACTATTATCTTATATAATCTATAAATTGTATTTTTACTGATTTAAATTATAAATAAATATTATAGATTTAGTTTTATCAGTTATATGTTTTTCTATACTATTTAATCTTATATACCGTATTTCAATTATTTTATATTAATTTTGTTTTCTTTTATATGTTGGGATTTTTTTTTCTAGTAAAGATATTATATCTTCTTTTTCTATTTTTTGCACTTCTCTAAATTCATCAACAGACTTTTCTATAAATTTCATATCAACATCCATAGGTTTTTCAATGAATATTTTTTTATGGTCTGTAGATGTTAATGCAACCTCATCCATTAAAAGTTCTTCATATAGTTTTTCTCCTGGTCTTAATCCTACATACTCTATTTTAATATCTATATCTGGCTTAAAGCCTGAAAGGCTTATCAAATCCTTTGCTAAATCAGCCATTTTTACAGGTTTACCCATATCTAATACAAATATTTCTCCACCTTTAGCCATTCCACCAGCTTGTATAACAAGTTGAGCAGCTTCTGGTATAGTCATAAAAAATCTTGTTATCTCAGGATGTGTAACTGTAACAGGTCCTCCATTTGCTATCTGCTTTTTAAATAATGGTATAACTGATCCGTTACTACCTAACACATTTCCAAACCTTACAGCAACAAATTCAGTTTTACTTATTTTATCAAATGCTTGAATTATAAGTTCACAAAATCTTTTAGTTGCACCCATAACGTTTGTTGGGTTTACTGCCTTATCTGTACTTATTTGAACAACTCTTTTTACCTTAAACTCATCACAACACTTCATAAGATTATATGTTCCTACAATATTATTTTTTATTGCTTCCGCTGGATTATTTTCCATTAACGGAACATGCTTATGTGCTGCTGCATGAAATACAACATCTGGTTTATAATTACTAAATACTTCTCTTAATCTTTCCATATCTCTAATTGATGCTATAATAACTTTTTTCTCTTGTTGTGGATGATTTCTATTCAACTCCATTTCTAAGTCATATGCATTATTTTCATAAATATCAAGTATTACTAATAATCTTGGTTTAAACTTTACTATTTGTCTACATAACTCAGAACCTATGGATCCACCTCCACCAGTTACTAATACTACTCTGTCTTTTATATACTTATCAACATTTTCATTATCCAACTTAATTTGTTCTCTGCCTAAAAGATCCTCTATATTTACATCTCTAAGTTGTCCCATGCTAAAATTATCATTCATAAGTTCATATACACCTGGAACTGTTTTTAATTTGCATTTAGTTTCTTTGCATATGTTTAATATTTCCTTTTTATCATGTAATTCTACTGATGGCATTGCTAAAATTATTTCTTCAACTTTATAATCATTGCAAGCTTTTACTATAGACTTTCTTCCACCTAATACTTTTATTCCATTAATACGCTTTCCTTTTTTATTCTCATTGTCATCTATAATTCCAACTATATTGTAGCTCAAATCCGAATGTTTTTTTACCTCTTTTATAATTAAAGCTCCAGCATCACCTGCGCCAATTAAAAGAGTATTAACTTTTTTTCCACAAATTCCTTTTGGTGTTTCTTTATTACTTAATAATCTTAGTATAAACCTAAGACCGCCTAAGCTTAAAACACTTAACACCCAAAAAATTATATGAACATTCATAGGAAATCTATAATATGGACTTCTTAAAAATGTATAACTTATATAGTAGCTATAAATCACAAACACTATATTTGTTAAACTAACAGAATATACTATAGAAAACAATTCATCAATAGATGCATATTTCCATATATTATCATACAACTTAAATATTTTATTGAAAAATAATGTGAAAATAATAAGTGGTATTATAGAGACCTTAAAAAATAACTGATAGTTTTTTGTAATATTAAAATCAAATCTTAAAACTAAGGCTATATACAATGATAATATTACGAACAAAATATCTAATATCATTATTCTTTTGTCATTTTTCATAATTTCACTTCCTAAGCCTTTATATTGTTTAATACAAATTTTATTCATATCATTTTATTTAAAGGATTCTTATTCTATAAATAATCTTATTCTTAATTAATAAAAATTCATAAAAAACTGTTATTATATCAATTGTTCAAATCCCTTTATAATTTTACAACATTTTTGCAATAAATCAACTGCTTTTTTAACCTTTTAATGCCATTTTACCATTGTTATTGTCATTTTTCATTATAATTTTAGCATTTATATAAAATCCATTCTATTTAAATCTGATTTTTTCTTTGTTAATTGAAACATTTTTTACATTTTACATTGGAAGATTAATTAAGATTTAATTTTTTTATTTCCTTTAATACTTCATCTTCTGGATTAATTTTTTCTGCCAACTCTAAATGAACTTTCGCCTGTTCCATGTCCCCTAAGTTTAAATAACACATAATTAAATTAGTACATATATCTACTTCTTTTGTAACTTCAAATGCTGCTCTAAAATATCTTATTGCATTTTGATAATCACCGATACATGCAAGATTTATTCCTAATTCATTAACTACAGCTACATCGTCACTATTTATTGCTTGAGCTTCATTTAAATAATATATAGCTTTTTCATTATTCTCTAAAACTCTATATGCAATAGCAACATAATAATAAATTTCTACTGTATTTCCTAATTGGTCTATTAAGGGTAACAATATTTCTAAAGCTGCCTTAGGATCTTCATAGACTAACTCTTTACCATCTTCATATTTCCCTATTATTTCAAGGGAATTTTTAAACTCTAAAACATCATTTGTTTGTTCTCCACCTAAAGAAATATACTGATTTATAGCAAATAATGCACCTTCTAAATCTTTATCTTCTTTTTTTAGTATTGCTTCATAAAAATATGGCGTGCTGAAATCATCTATTTTTTTACATTCTTCTATCAATAGAAGTTCTTCTTCTTTATATTTAGTATTTTTATTTCTTAATCCATCCAATAATAATAGCGCTTTATTATAGTTTTCTTTTGCTTTTTCTATTTCTAAAAGCCCCTTCAATAATATATATGCATCCTCATATTTTTCATTTTTTACATTATTAAATATGATACCTTTAATAAATTTCACGCTACCATCTATATCCCTTATTATTTCTTTGTATACTTCATTAAACTTAAATTTTTTATCACAGCCTAGAACAAAAAATATTCCTTCTAAAAATAATGTTACTGGAATGTTTTTTAAATCATCTCCATCTTTTGCCTTTCCAACTACATCTTCACTTCTTACTGGTAAATAAACATTTTCCTTAAATTCATAAGAATTAAATTTAGTTCCCTCTTTTATTTCCAAAAATAAAATTTTTGACAATTTGTTTAAAAAATGACTTTCTATATTATTCATAGTTCACCATCCTAATCTAAATGTTTAAATTAATGTATTAAAAACTCAATTTACTGTAAACTAAGTTTAATAATACGATTTTTAAAATTATAAAATCTAAATCTACATTATTTAAGTTGTTATTTAAAAATATTTCATTTAAGTATATTACCATATGAAAACAATATTATACAAAATATAATTTTCATAAAATATTTTTATTATATTTACTTAAATCTAAAACTTTACAATTCCTTTTAAATATTATACAACATAGTATGTTGAAATAAAAATATTAATAAATACAACTAAAATTCATTTATAGGGAATTATATCATACAATATTAAAATATACCTAATAAAATAATATATATTGCAAAATATATATTAATGAATATTATATAAAATTGTAAAATAATATCTTAATACTCTAATAAAGAAAAAATTTTAAAATTAACCTAAACAATATATTAATGAATAGTTATTGCTATTTTTTAGTTGGATTCAAAGTCTTAATGTATAAGTTAAATTTGGAATTTTATATTAAAGTAAAATCTATTGCATTTACAATTTTATTATCTTATAATTAATTTGTTTTAAATTAAGGAACAATAAATAGTTGCTAAATTTATTGAAAAAAGTAATTAAATATACGTAAAGTCCATCATGACTATAAAATACTTTTATCTTTTCATCGAAAAAGGTTACGAAATAAGCGAAAAACAAATATTAACAGAGCGAAAGTACTGTTATAACTATAGAGTAGAATCTTGATAATGCTTATTGGTAAATAGAAAGGAGATGGAATGCTACGAGCCTATAAATAATCATATTAAAAAAGATTTTATAGGTATGTATCGTTGTCTAGATGGGAATTTACACCTTTGAAGTGCTGTATCAACCAAAGTAGCTTATGCAAAATGGAATACGTTGAATAAGGAATAATCTCAATATGGGTATCTTTGTCCATATTTTGAGTAGCAGTAAAACATGTTTTTGCAAAAACATGTTTTATATATTCATTGTAAAAATTATATTTCTACGCTTAACAAGCATTGAGATGCTTTATTTATAGAGAAAGAGGGGATTAGATTGTATAAGTTAAATCAACATGAAACACCGCTATTTGACGCCCTAATGGAATATGTTAATAGAGATACTCTACCATTCCATGTTCCTGGACATAAAAAAGGCATTGGTGCCTATAAAGAATTCAAGGATTTTATGGGTGAAAATCCTTTTAAAATTGATGTTACTGTTTTTAAACTTGTTGATAGTTATCACCATCCAACAGGTCCTATAAAAAAAGCTCAAGAACTTGCAGCTGATGCTTATGGTTCAGATTCTTGCTTTTTCTCAGTACACGGTACATCTGGGGCTATCCAAGCAATGATACTTTCTGTTGTAGGTGCTGGAGATAAGATTATAATCCCTAGAAATGTACATAAATCTATAACTGGAGGAATTATTTTAGCTGGTGCAATACCTGTTTATATGCAACCTGAGCTAGATAAAAGACTTGGTATAGCTCATGGTGTTTCTCCTGAAACTGTAGAAAGTACTTTAAAAGAACATCCAGATGCTAAAGCTGTTTTAATTATTAATCCAACCTATTATGGTGTTGCTACAGATATAAATAAAATTGCAGATATTGTGCATTCATATGATATACCATTGATAGTAGATGAAGCACATGGACCTCATCTAAACTTCAATGAAAAACTTCCAATGTCTGCTATGGAGGCTGGTGCTGATATATGTGCTCAAAGTACTCATAAAATTATTGGAGCTTTAACTCAAGGATCTTTACTTCAAGTTCGTTCTAAAAGAATAAACATTGGAAGAGTTAGACAAGTTATAAATTTAATGCATACAACATCACCATCTTATATCCTTATGGCTTCTCTAGACACTGCTAGAAAGCAAATTGCTTTGGAAGGAAAAGAACTTTTAGATAAAACAATAGAACTTTCAAATTATGTTCGTGAAGAAATAAATAAAATTCCTGGTTTTTATTGTTTTGGCGAAGAAATACTTGGGAAATCAGGTGCTTATGCTTTCGATCCTACTAAAATAACTATAACTTGTAGAGATTTAGGTATAACTGGATATGATTTAGATATGATTTTATCAAATAAGTATCATATTCAAATGGAGCTTTCAGACTTATATAATATTCTTATTGTAGGTTCCTTTGGTGATACAAAAGATGGCATGGAAAGATTACTTATTGCATTAAGAGAAATAAGTGATGAATATTACGGAAAAGGTGCTAAAAAAGCTGATTTTATAGATATACCACCAATTCCAGAGCAAATGCAAATACCAAGTGAAGCATTTAATAGTGTTAATACACCTGTTAAAATTTCTGATAGTGTTGGAATGATAAGCGGCGAATTTTTAATGGCTTATCCTCCTGGAATACCAGTACTTTGTCCTGGTGAAAAAATTACACAAGAAATAATAAATTATGTTCAAAAACTAAAAGACACCGGTCTTTATGTTCAAGGGACTGAAGACCCTAATGTTGAATATATAAAAGTAGTTAAAGAAGAAGATGCTGTTTATATAGACGTAAATTAAAATAAGCTCTAGAATTTTAATAATTCTAGAGCTTATTTTTTTATATTAGTCATATGAAAATAAATAATAGCCCAAATATGCGAGAATACTGATCTATTATTTATTTGATTATGCCTTATTAATTACTATCTTTTTGTCCTGGTATAGTTCCATATATATATCCGCCATTTTGTAGATTATATTCTAAAGTTTCAAACATATCCCTAACTGATATTATCCCTATACCATATAATCCATTTTCTGGTTCATAAACAGCATATGAGTTCATTGCATTTCTAACAGTTTGCATATCTTCATCTGTCTTTATATTGGTACTAAACTTAACATCTTTATCTAAAGCCTCATAAGCCTTAGGTTTATTTACAAAATATACATTATCTATTTCTTGATTATCATAAAGCTCTCTAAATACTCTGCCTAATGCTGAATGATCACTTTGTGGCTCCTTAAAATAGCTAAAAGTAAAGAATTGATAATCCTGTCCATCACTTATAAACTCTCTTATATCCGTTCTTAATTCATCTATATGTTCTTTAGTACTACTATCTGGTATGTCTAAATATGTTCTATTTTCATCAGGTATTCCATAGGCATCTAGTTCTTTGTCAAATTCATTTGTTCTTGCTTTTGCGAATTCTTCTAATGTCATTGTCGATGGTATTTTAGGACTTAATTTTCCTGATTTTATTCTTTTATAAACAAAAGATCCATTTCCTCTGTTTATAAGAACAACTTTAACATTTTCTGGTCCTAACTCTTTTACTGCATTCATTATTGCTGAATGAGCAAATAGTATTACATCATCTTGATGGCTAAAGAAAAATGCTGCTTTAGGTTTAGTAAACTTAAGTTCTCCAGGTTCTAAATTATTTTTTATATTTAAAGTTTTTTCTAGAAATTCGTTAGGTATTTTTGATTCAAAATATATATTTTTAAAATCACTATTTTTTAAATAGCCTTTTTCATCTTCTGTAATATTATCTTTATAGAAAACTATTGGTCTTTTTAGCATTGAAGATGCTAATATATCTTCTTGTTCCTTTGAGTCTAAAACTATAATTGAATTAGACTTTGTAAAAAACTTATTATTTATTTTTATACTAGAATTATTGAAATCTTTAATATCTATTAAAGATTCATCATTGAATTTTTCTTTAGAAAATAATCCTTCATTTAAAATATATCTATTTTCTTTTTCAACTTTAGTTATAAATTTGTTATTTTTTACATCTTCTTTTGTTGAAAATAAAATAGGAGCTTTTAATTTTGATGCTACTGATGCTATTAGTGTATTTTTATCCTTATCTTGTTCTGATGCTACAAAAACAGTATTATATCCGCTCATCTCTTTTGCTATATTTTTACTTAACTGACATATATCTTTTCCGCATATCCTTTTTATTTTCTTATTTGAATCAATCTGACTTTCAACAGTTTTAGATATACTTGTGTCATTTCCTACTATATATACTTCTTCAGGATTTATCCTACTCACTTCATTTTTAACATCATCTGGTATATTATCATTATCAATAACTAACACTGATGCATTTTTATAACTAGCTAATGGCATAGCTAATAACTTTTCTAGCATATTATTTCCATTTACCAAAACAATATTTTTACTTTTTAGGGATTTACTCATTTCTATATATTTATTATATATATCACTACCTTTTAATCTTATAGTTTTCCCCTTCAAGTTTTCAGTTGCTTGTTCAATCTCCTCAACAGTTTGTTCATTGTTAACTAAAATTTTACAGCTATGATTTTTTACATATATTTGTTTAGATATCATACCTAAAGATACAATTAAAATCATTGCTATTACGGTAGCACATATCTTTTTTCTTTTTTTCCTTTTTTCCCTTTTCTTTCTTCTTAAGTTTATCGTTCTTGTATTTCTATATTTTTTATTCATTACATCTCCCCCAAATAATACTTTAACCATAGCAAAAATATATTTATTATTTTATAATTTTCTCATTTATTCTTTAACTAAGAATAAACTCAATTAAATTTATTTTTTTACACAATATATTTTATTCTTTTTATTTATTTTTGTGTTACAAAATAAAAACAAAACCTACTAAAATAAATTTTATAAAATTTGATTTTAATAGGTTTTATTTTATCTTTTTATTTTCTTTTTATATAAATCCCTACACATATTAATCAGTGCATTAATATATTTTCTATAAAGAATATATAGTAATAATAATTCTAAAATACCTAATAAAATATATAAATACCCAAATTTGAAAAATGTAGCATAAAATGTGTATATACACAATGCAAAAGTCATTATATAGAATCTTTTAAGATGATAATTTACTTTGTAATATCTAAGTCCTATATATGTTCTTATTGAAAAAAACACTATATAAGATAATCCTGTAGAAATTCCTGCGCCTACAGCTCCTAATTTAGGAACTAATATGAAATTTCCTATTATATTCACAACGCATGAAACTACAGATATGTATATATGCTTTCTTTGCTTCTTTTTAAAATTAATTCCTAAAACAGTAGTCTCTGAAACTGTGTACATTATTGGCATAAAACTTAAAAATGGTATTATATACGCAGCAGTTCTATATTCAGAACCTAAAAATAAAATAATTATGTCTCTAAATAAAATTAATCCAATAGTGCAAAAAAACATAGCAATAGTTACAATTAAACTTGCCTTTTCAAAAAACTCTACATCCTCTGGGTTTTTCTCATATCTTTCAAAAGCTACTGGTACCCAAAACGTAGTAAAACAGCCCTGTAGTATAGTAAGTAATGCAACAACCTTTGCTGCCGAACTATATATCCCTAGTTCCTCTGCCCCCCAAAAACTTTGTATTGCAATTCTATCAGCTGATTGGAAAATATAATGTATAGCCGCTGTTATAACCAATGGTGCACCATATACTAAAATTTCTTTCGTATCAGTTTGTAGGTTCATTTCACCATCTTTTATATTAAATATATTCCAATATTCTCTTTCACATATTATAGCCATTATAGTAACTGCAACATTAGAAAATAATAGTGCTAAAACTAAAGCCATATAATTATCTTTAAGATAGTATCCTGCAATAAATATCATAAATAAATAAAACACTTTATTCATAACAATTAATAATGAATATGTTTTAGATTTTTGTTGCATTCTAACAACTAATAATGCAAACCTATTAATTAATAAAAAGCTTACATGAACTATAATAATTATTAAAAATATTAAATTATAACTTCCAAATATGAATTTAGATACATACTCTCTAAATATGATGGCTAAAATTATTAACAATATATTTATTATAGCTGGAATTTTTACACATCTTAATAATAACAGCTTTCTATTTTCTTCTTTTTCAACATAAAAAAATCTTACAAAAGCTTGATCTATACCAAATACTAATATAATCATAACTAAACTAGAATACAATTCAAACTGAGAATATATACCAAATTGTACTGGCGAAAACATTCTTGTTATAATTGGTGTACTAATTATTCCAATCAAAAAAGTTATCCAACTTCCTACAGAAAAGGATAAAAACTTATTTAATAAACTCTTATTACTCATATTTTATACCTTCTTCAAAATTAAATTAAACATAACTTAAATTATATATGGATAAATTAATATGTCAATAATACTATTATAAACTAAATTTTAGTTTTATCCTAAGCTTTCCCTTTCCTATAACTATTTTCAGAACTATATCTAGAGTAAAAAATTTAATCAACTAAACAGTCTATTTACTCTGTTTAATCTATAATCATCCATTAAAATTCTCATTTAATAAAGCTATAAATTAAGATTTCAGTTTAAACTCCTATAAAAATTATAGGAGTTTATAAGTATTTCACTTTATACTTATTAATATGATTTTTACTTTTTCATTACATTATTTCTTAATAAATACATTTTATTAGCTGCCATTTTCATACCAGCATTATCTAAAGTCCTCATATATTGATTGTAATTCATACTTAGAACGTTGCCATATGATTTAAGTAAATTATTATAATAACCTAATAAATAATTTGTTCTCATAAGTTTTTCATTATGTCTTGTATTAAATAAAATGCTATTTACTCTTCTTTTCTTATCTGCCTTCTTTTTAATATCAGAATAGTAATCCTTACCTTTTCCAATAAGTAATATTTTTTCATAATTCACTTCCATAACCTGTCTATAATATGGATGTAATACTTCAATCATTCTTTCATTAAAATATTCATTCTTTTCCTTTTCTTCTTCTATTACTGCCTTTAATTTTTTTAATTTCTCGTTAGTTTTCACCCTAAGTAAAGGCAACCTTTCTATTACATACGTTACCTTATCAATGTTTTCAGGATGACCTTTTTTTATAATTTCTAACCCTTCTAGAACACTTTCATAATCATTTTTATCTTTATTTATATCTGCTTCATCCTGAAGTGCAGCTAGTATACTTCCCTTTTCTTCATTTAAATATATATCCATATAATAAAAAATTCTAGCTAACCTTTCACATAGAATCTTATCTTCTACAATATTATCATCCTCATCTATATACATATAATTTTCAGGTTCTACACTTAAATTTTTAGTAAATTTTTTTACAAATAT
Organism: Clostridium sp. ATCC 25772; assembly: GCF_001573875.1. Lineage (NCBI taxonomy): Bacteria > Bacillati > Bacillota > Clostridia > Eubacteriales > Clostridiaceae > Clostridium > Clostridium sp. ATCC 25772. Next base: position 37,162 of record NZ_LFRG01000001.1, on the reverse strand, counting down.
TACTTCTCTGTAAAGCTTTTTATTATGACTTATAGGTTTAGATATTTCTATATTTTCTATTGATTTTTTATATGGCAACAGTTTGTCCATTAATTCCTTTGATGGCTTATCATACAGTTTCATAAAATATTCCTCCCTTGTTCATCCAAATTCACTAAGTTATATGCCTTTAAATATTGTTACTATAGTTAAATAAGCTATTCATTGAAAATTTAACAGATTAGCATTTTAAATTTTTTTATTATTACTTTTTAACACTATAATTTTGGAATTTTTAGGCTTAGCTTTACGCCTATGATTGGAACCATATAGTATTTAAAAAGTTCTTACTTATTAAAAACTATTTATTTAAAAGTATAAATACATTATATCAAATTTTTTAAAAATTCCTATAATTCCATATGATTTTAGAAATAAAATTAGAGCTATTTCAAAATAAAATTTTATCATTATTTTGAAATAGCTCTTAATTATATTATGCTTCCATACCTAATTTTAAAGCTTTTTTATTTAATTCTACAGCTTTTTTTGGTACTAGTGTTGAAACTACCTCTTCCCAATCTATCTCTCTTAAGTCTAATGCTTTTAATAATGCTCCTAAAAGAACTACATTTTGAGCCTTTATATTTCCTAATTCTTCAGCTATATTTGCAGCATTTAGAACTACTAATTTTTCTACTCTTTTTTTCAATTCACCAATCACATCTTCTGGGTACTTCTCTTCTCCTATCAGCACTGGTACTGGATGTATTTCATATTCATTTACTACTAAATGTCCACCTTCTTTTAAAAATGGTAACGCCCTTAAGGCCTCACTTTTTTCAAAAGCAACAACTACATCTGCTTTGCCCTCTTCTATAAGTGGAGAATACACTTTTTCTCCAAATCTTACTTGAGTTGTAACACTTCCACCTCTTTGTGCCATACCATGAACTTCTGACATTTTAACATCATATCCATGTCTTAATAATCCTTCAGATAATATTTTAGATGCAAGTATTGTACCTTGTCCCCCAACACCTATAAATAATATACTCTTTACATCCTTCATATTATTCACCAACCTTTTCTATTGCATCAAATGGACAAACTTCTTTACATAATCCACAACCATTACACATGGATTCATCTATAGAAACAATTCCATTTTGGAATTTAAGTGCTGGACAACCTGTCTTTAAGCACTTCTTACATTTTTTACATTTTTCACTATCTACTTTACAACTTAAATTTGCTCTCTTCTTTAAAACTTCTTTTATTAATGCACATGGCTGTTTTGTTATTATTACAAATGGTTCTTTGCTATCATGGGCATCTTTAACAGCATCTTCTGTTTCTTTTAATTTATAAGGATCTACAACTCTAATATTTTCTTTCTTCACACCACAAGATACTACCAATGATTCTATATCAACCATAGGAGCTGGTTCATTTTGAAGTGTTTTTCCACTTCCTGGATTTTCTTGATGGCCAGTCATCCCTGTTATTCTATTGTCTAAAATCACAGTAACTATTGGAGTATTATTATAAACAGAGTTTATAAGTCCTGTAACCCCTGAATGGAAGAATGTTGAATCTCCTATAAATGAAAATACTTTTTTTCCTTCCCTTTTACCTACTATAGATGCTCTTTCTATACCTATTCCACCAGAAATAGATGCACCCATACAAATTACTGTATCCCCTACGTTTAAAGGAGGGTTCATACCTAGAGTATAACATCCTATATCACTTGTAGATATTACATCCTTATATTTAGATACTGCATAGAAAATTCCTCTATGTGGACATCCAGGACATAATACTGGTGGTCTTGATGGTGGTCTTACATCTGATTTATAGTTTATTACAGAACCTTCACCTAAAATAGCCTTTCTTACAATTGTAGGGTTTAACTCGCCACATACAGGTATAATTTCTTTTCCTATACAGTTTATTCCCATTGCTTTTACTGTTGTTTCTATATATGGGTCATTTTCTTCAACTACATATAATTTTTCTACTTTACTTGCAAATTCTTTTATCATTTCATCTGGCAATGGATAACTTAATCCTATTTTTAAATAAGATGCATTATCACCTAAAACTTCCTTACAATATTGATAAGAAACACCACTTGTTATTATTCCAACTTTAGTACTTCCCATTTCAATTCTATTTAACTCACAATTATTTGAGTATTTTCTAAGCTTTTCTAATCTTTCTTCTACTTCATAATGTTTAGCTCTAGCATTAGCTGGTGTCATAATATATTTTTTAACATTTTTTTCGTAGGGTTTTACTTCTACATTTTTTCTTTCACCTACTGTAACCACAGATTTTGAGTGAGAAACCCTTGTGGTTGTTCTAAATAATACTAAAGTATCAAACTCTTCGCTAATTTCATAAGCTTTTTTCATATATTCTATACACTCTTGTGAGTCCGATGGCTCTATAAGTGCAACTTTAGCATGAGGCGCATAATATCTATTATCCTGTTCATTTTGTGATGAATGCATACCTGGATCATCTGCTGTTACTACTACAAATCCTCCATTTACGCCTTCATAAGCCATTGTAAACAATGGATCTGCTGCAACATTTAATCCAACATGTTTCATAGTGCATAATACTCTTGCACCACCTATTGATGCACCTGATGCAACCTCAAATCCAACTTTTTCATTAGGTGCCCACTCTGCATATACACCCTCATATGTTGCAAAATTTTCTAATATTTCTGTACTTGGTGTGCCTGGATAAGCTGACGCCATATGACAACCTGCTTCATAAGCTCCTCTTGCGATAGCTTCATTTCCAGTCATAATTACCTTTTTCATAATATCCCTCCAAATCCCCAAATATATATATTAACTATAAAGTAAAATTTTTACTTACTATAACATAATAAAACTTATATATTAACTAAACAAGTGTAGCTCCTAAAGCTATTGAATATAATTTAGATTGAGCACTATCTGCTCTTGAAACTAATACTACAGGACATTTAGCACCTAATATAACTCCAGCACTTTCTGCACCTGCAAAATATGTTAAAGATTTTCCCAAAAAATTTCCTGCTTCTATATTAGGAACCAATAATATATCACTATCCCCTGCAACATCACTAATTATTCCTTTATGCTTTGCAGCTTCTTTTGATATAGCATTATCAAGGCCTAACGGCCCATCTATAATACAACCTTTAAGTTGCCCTCTTTGACTCATAGCAGTTAACGCTGCTGCATCTAAAGTAGCTTGCATATTAGAATTCACCACCTCAACTGCACAAATTGGTGCAACTTTAGGACAATCTATACCTAAAACATGAGCAAGATTAACTGCATTTTTTATTATACCTACTTTATCTTTAAGCTCTGGATATGTTACCATACCCCCATCTGTTAATAAGATTAACTTATGATAGTTAGAAGTTTCATAAACCATTACATGCGATAATAAATTGTTAGTTTTAAGACCACATTCTTTATTTAAAACAGCCCTTAATAGGTCTGCTGTTCCAAGCATTCCCTTCATTATAAAATCTGCTTCCTTATTTACTACTAATTGAACAGCTTTTGCTGCTGCTTTTTTTATATCTTTTTCATCTATAATTTTAAATTTAGATAAATCTATGTTTAAATTTTTAGCTATACTGATTATTTTATCTTCATCACCAACTAAAACAGCATTTATTATATTTTCACTAACAGCTTCATAAACTGCCTTTAAAACTACTTCATCTTGCGCTACAGCAATTGCTAATGTTTTCTTTTTACCACTTTTAGCTTTTTCAATTATTTCTTCTAATTTAGTTATCATAATATCCCCCTTCACTGCTTTGCAATTTTAGGCATATTTAATTAAATAATAGATAAAACCTCTTATCTATTTTTGATACTCCTTCATTAAGCTCCCCTGATATGCTTGTGTTTCACAAAATAGAATTTGAAATTCTAGACTATTATTTTCTTTTATATACCTTTACCTTTTTTTATTTTATCTTTATTAACCTTATAGGGTCCAAGTTAAGTTTTAAAGTTATTCATTTATCAGATGAGAAAACTCAAATTAATATTTCTATCAATAACTAACAGATTATTTTAGTTAAGAGTTAAGAGTGAATAGTTAACAGTTGTGGTTATTACTACTCACTTCGTTCCTAGTAATTCTCAACGTATCTTTTTATAAATTTGTAAAGCAAATTATATTGATAGATTTTTTTAAAGCATTTTCAGAAAGTGGTTGTCACTTTCATTCTAAATTCATAATTCATAAATAACTATATTTGTACTTATTTTTCTTAACTTATAACAAAAATTTCATGTACAAATTTAAGTTGGAGCTTGTTTCCCTATAGTTATAGCTTAGAAACTCTTATGATGTTTTTTAACATTTTTAATTTATAACAAACTCTAATCCGAATTTGTATTACTACGTAATACTTGCTTGTACATTTAAAATTCAAATTTTTAAATACATTATATACATATACATTTTTTTTAGTTTTATAACTAATTAAGAATATTATAAATATTCTTAATTAAAGTATACCTCCTTGAATTCCAATGTCAATTTTAACAGCTAAATTTTATCAAAAAAATGTAAATTTGTTTTACTTTTTTTGTATTTTTATCAAATTTATTTATATTTATGTGTAATTTAATATATTATGTAATAAAAAACAGCAAGATTTTATAATTTTTTTAATCTTACTGTTTCCCTTAACTTAATAAGTTATATGTTATTTTTAATATATTATGCTTTCATTAATACTTTCAATATCTTTACATCCTGTTAATACCATTGCTGATTTTAATTCACCTTTTAATTGGTTTACATAGCAAGTTACACCTTCATTTCTGCCACCAAAAGAAGCTGTAACAAATGGTCTTCCTATAAGAACTCCATCTGCACCTAGTGCTAACATTTTTAATACGTCTACTCCTGTTCTTACCCCACCATCTACAAGTATTTTTACTTTACCTTTAACAGCTTTAGCTATATCTGATAATACTTCTGCAGTTCCTGGTGTTTGGTCTATAACTCTTCCACCATGATTGGAAACTACAATAGCATCTACTCCTGCTTCTACAGCAAGCATTGCTTCATCTACAGTCATTATTCCTTTTAATATAAACGGTAACTTAGTACTATTTACAAGTTCCTTTATTTCTTCTATCCCTTTAGGCATAACTGGTTTTCCATGTAAAGCTAATGTTATTAGTCCACATGCATCTATATCTACACCAATTGCAAAAGCTCCTGACTTTTCCGCTAATTTTATTTTTTCTATAACATTAGGATTTTCCCATGGTTTTATAAATACAATTCCATCTCCATCATATTTTTTTAACACTTCAAGGTTAGTCATTAAGAATGAATCTACTGCTGTATCTCCCACCATAGGATATATACCAGAATCTAAACAACCTTCTATTACCCAAGTTATGTACTCTTCTTCAGTAAATTTTCCACCCATATTTAAAGTTGTACCTGTAACTGGTGCTGCAAAAACCGGTATATCCATTCTTTTCCCAAAAAACTCTGTAGAGATATCTATATCCTTTGCATCGTGCATAACTCTCATATTTAATTTTATATTATTTAAAGCATCAAAATTAGCTTTAAATGCTTCACCAGTACCTTTTCCACCCATTCCTGGAACTTCACCAGCACAAGCCACACCATTGCAATTTTTACAAACTCTACAACTTCCATTTAAATTTTCTCTAGCATTTTTTCTAATATCATTCATGTTCATTTTTGTGTCAACCCCTCCATAATTTATATAATAAATTTAAAATAATATACTATTTATTGTTCTCTTTACTAAAAAACTCTTCTAAAGTTTCTTCTGTAAATATTTTTATACCATTTCTATATAAAAGCTCTGCAGCTACTCCATTACCATCTTTTTTATTGCCACTAAAAGTTCCATCATATATTTTCCCAAAACCACAAGATGGGCTTCTTGCTTTTAATATTGCATACTCTGCACCTATAGATTTTGCTATATTAAGCGCCTCATTTGCACCTTTTAGAAATTCTTCAGTAGCATCATCATTTTTATCTGGACTCAAAACCCTTGCCTTTCCATCTAAAACCATCGCTCCATCACCGTCTATTATTTCATGAGCCACCCTTGGTGTAGCCTGTCCTCCAAGTTGTTCAGGACATATAGGCATAGCTTTTCCTTCTTGTAATAATTTTAAAACTCTTTCATCTAAATTATTACCGCCATTATATTTACAATTTACTCCACACAAGCATCCACTAACTAATATCATGCCTACCACTCCCACGTTATTTTATTTAGATTTGTTCATTAAATCTTTATTATCAGTCAAGAAAAATAAACACAACTATAGTTATTTAAAAGTTAAAAGTTTAGCAATAAAATCTATATTAAACAACGCCTGTCCTAGAAAAGGTACGTTCAGTATTACTAGAAGTACATCAACTAGTAATTAATCATAACTATGTACTATTAACTCTTAACTAAAATAAGCTGTCAACTATTAATATGCTGTTAATCTTAAGTTTTCTCATCTGATAAATACATAAATTTAAAATTCATCTTAGAACCCCATGTGCATAAAGCTAAAACACTTTATTCCAATAAAATATTTTTCTTTTAAGCTATTACTACATTATGTAATAATAAAGAATTTAAATAAGCTATTCATTGAAAATTGATTTAGGGTTTCTTTGGAATTTTTAGGCTTAGTTTTACGCATATGATTATTTCCCTATATAACTTGAATAATTTAATTATATCTTATAGAAATCTTTTTTCAAAATATTTTACAAATGTAATCTTAAAATTTAAAATACTAAAATAAGTACTCACCCAAAACCTTTACGCCTACGCTTATATTTCTATATTATAAAAGTTCCAATGATAGCATATATCAATGGAACTTTTGTAATATATTTTTATTTAAGCTCTACAATTGTAACACCAGTTCCACCTTCACCATATTTTCCAAGTCTATGCGACTTTACATGTGGGTGCCTTTTTAACAAATCATTTATTGAGCTTCTTAAAATTCCTGTACCATTTCCATGAATTATAGACACTTCACCAAGTCCAGCTATATATACATCATCTAAATATTTATCTACAGTGTATATAGCCTCTTCTGAATCCATACCTCTTAAATCAACTGATGTAGGAGTATTTTTAAGTCTTAATTTAGCTTCCCTTTTTTCCATTTTTCTTATGGCTTTATCTGGTTTAATTGATTTAGATTTTCTTAAATCCTCAAATTTTACTGTTATTTTCATTATCCCAGCTTGAACTTGAACTTCTCCTTTTGAATCTACTTTCGAAATTACTATAACATTTTGATTCAATCTTGGAAGGTATACTTCATCACCTTCATTAACTTTTTTAAGTTTTTCTCCTGTGGCTTCTTGCTTTTTAGTTTCTATTAATTCTGCATGTTCAAGTTTGTCTTTTATTTTCTTTCTTTCTTCTTCAAGTTTTTTTCTAGCATCAGAGCTATATCCAAGTCTTTCAATTTCTCTTATATTTTTAAGAGCTGTATCTGATTCTTCCTTAGCCTGTTTTATAAGGTTTTTAGCTTCTCTTTGTGCTGAATATAGTGCATTTTCTCTAGCCTTTTCAAGTTTATAAAGCTTTTCTTCGTATTTTTCTTTTAATTTTTCTGCATCTTTTTTTAGAGCTTCAGCTATTCTTGCATCATTCTCTGCTTTTATACTCTTAGCTTGAAGACTTTGAATAAGTTCCTCGAAATTCAAACTATCTGTAGATATGTTTTCTTTCGCATCTTTAATTATATATTCTGGAAGTCCTAGTCTTCTAGAAATTTCAAAAGCATTAGATTTTCCTGGAACTCCTATTAATAGTTTATAAGTTGGACTCAATGTCTCTACATTAAATTCAACAGATCCATTTTCAACGCCTAATGTTTTTAATGCATATCCTTTTAGCTCACTATAGTGAGTTGTAGCAACAACTCTACATCTTCTTTCTTTCAAGTTCTCCAATATAGACACAGCAAGGGCAGCACCTTCTGTAGGATCTGTTCCAGAACCAAGTTCATCAAATAAACATAAAGAATTTTCATCTGCTTCTTCTATTATCCCAACTATATTAGTCATATGAGATGAAAAAGTTGATAAACTTTGTTCTATACTTTGTTCATCACCGATATCCGCATAAACATTTTTGAAAAAGCTTACTACTGAATTACTCCTTGCTGGAATTAAAATTCCGCTCATTGCCATTAAATGAACTAACCCTACAGTTTTTATAGTTACAGTTTTCCCTCCAGTATTAGGACCTGTAATTACTAAAGATGTAAATTCTCTGCCTAGATATACACTATTAGGAACAACTACTTTAGCATCAATTAATGGATGTCTTACTTCAATTAAGTCAATAATTCCCTTATCATTTATTTCTGGACAAATTCCATTTATTTCACTAGCATACTTAGCTTTTGCGAATATAAAATCTAATTCCCATAATATATTTGCATCATTTTCTATTAACTCTATATTGTTTGTTACCTTTTTAGATAACACTCGTAATATTCTTTCTACTTCTTTTTTTTCTTTTATAAACAACTCTCTTATCTCATTATTTAAATTTACAAGACTCATTGGCTCTATAAATAAAGTTGCTCCAGTAGCACTTTGATCATGTATAAGACCTGGCACTTGATCTTTATATTCTGCTCTAACTGGAAGAACATATCTATCGCCTCTTATAGTATATAAATTTTCTTGAAGATATTTAGAATTAGCTCTTAAAAGTGAATTTACTTTTTCTTTTACAGATGAACTTTTTTGTTTAAGTTTTCTTCTAATATTATAAAGATCATCTGAAGCCCTATCTGACACTTCTTCTTCACTTACTATTGCCATAAAGATTTCATCTTCTAATTTTTTTATAGGTACTATTCCTATACATATATCCTCTAAAACCCTATAGCCTTCTTCTTCTTCTTTATGAGATATATACTCTTTAAAACTTCTACTACATTTAAGCATAGATGCAATTCTTAATAACTGTTCACAAGTTAATGCAGATTCTTTTTTAGCCTTATTTATTGCTTCTCTAACATCATATATACCTTCAAAAGGAGGATTTCCTTTTGTTGTTAACAGTTTAAATGCTTCTTTAGTCTCCTCAAGATGTTCTTTTACCTCATAAAGATTATCATAAGGAGCTAACTTATCTATAAGCTCTCTTGCTGCAGTAGTCTTTGTATATTTTTTTAATTGTTCTTTTATCTTATTATATTCTAATACTCTTAAAGTTTTTTCTTGCATTTATATCACCTACTTTATTCTACTCCTCTTTTATAATGACCTCTTGTATACCTTTTATAATCACCTTCAAATTTCTCTTCCATAGCCATTTTTATTATTTCTTTAGATTTGTTATAATCTTCATCTATCAAATCTACTCTAAATGAATTTATATTATTTCTTCTATATTCCTTCATATTAGGGATTAGGTTTAATGGTACATTATTATAAATATGGCTTCTACAGTATTTATCCGTTAAAACTTTAAATTCCTCACCTTTTCTATCTTTTAACACATAATCTCCTTCAAAGCATTTTTCAGAACATGAAAATTTGCTGCTCTTTCCTCCAAACAAACTACCTATTGGACAATACTCACTAACCATAAGCTCATACTTTCCATAAACAATCACTTGAGGTTTTAACGTTGATTTTTTTGCTAAATTATTTAACTCTTTGTTATTTAGTTCAACACTCATAACTGCACCATCTAAATATTCACTATAAAACTGTGAACTATAACTATTAAATATATTTAGCTTATAATCACCTATTATATTAATCCTACTATAAAATCTAGCTATTATAGCTAAATTTGAAGTAACTATACCTTTTATTCCACTTATGTGTTTCTCTATTAAGCCACAAATTCCTTCTAATTCTTCTTTAATTATATTAGGAGTTTTTATATACACATTCACTCCCTCAATATTTGTAACTTCTTCTATTCGTATTTTACTGCCCTTAAAGAAACAGTCCAGTGCTATATCCTTAACGCCACTATCTACCGCCGCATTAAGTTGTTCTATATTACTTACCACCACCATAAATTCTGGAAGATCAGCTTTTTCTTTAGGTTTCTTTGAAATATAACTAATATCTTTTTTAACTTTATCTTCTCTTCTATACTTTAATATTAGGAAATTTATTATTTTGTCTGTAAGTTCTCTACGAATAGCATTTATTGAGGATACTGCCATAAACCCTTCTTCAAAGTCTAAAAACTCTATTTTGTTTAACTCAAAGGGAGTATCCCCTAATTTATTTAAAGATTTTAATAATCCTTCTTTATCAAGTGGTCTTTTTAAAGCCTTTTGTACTATATCTCCACTTACTTCAAATTCATTTTCTTCAAATTTACCAATTAATTTCAAAGAATATCCAACCTTAAACTCAATTTGTAAATCTATTGGTAATTTTTTAGCATACAGATTTTCATATATGCTAGAAAGTTCTTCTAATAAAGTTATATCTCCTGCTTTATAAAGGACATCTCCAGATTTATATTTAGTTGGCTTTAACGTAACTTTTTCTCCTTTTTTAGCATATTCAACATCATTTTTGTTTAGCTTTATTCCAGACACGGCAAATCCATCATCCTTAATTCTAATGCCGTCTTTTAAATGTATATCTTCTTCTAATGTTATCGTTAAGTCCTTTTGAACTTTACCAAGGTATATGCCACTATTTTTAGGACAATTATATGCCATCATGTCTTTTCCAACATTTCCAAACATATAAGCCTTTGAAAATCCTTCTCTATTAAATAATTGAGTAAGCTTTTTATATTCATTTTTAACATCAATAGGTTTATTATTATAATAGCTATCTATAGCCTTTTTATAACTTCCAACTACACCAGCAACATACTCTGGTCTTTTCATCCTACCTTCTATTTTTAAAGAAGAAGTGCCACTATCTACTATTTTTTTTATTTCATCATAGGTACATATATCCTTTGGAGATAATAAATATCCTGACTTATTTAATCCACTTTTCTTATTTATTAAAGTATATGGAAGCCTACAAGGTTGAGCACATCTACCACGATTTCCACTTCTACCGCCAATTATGCTACTCATAAGACATTGTCCTGAATAGCTAACACATAAAGCTCCATGAACAAATATTTCCGTTTCAATGCCTAAATCTTTAGATATGTATTCTACCTCTTTTAGCGACAACTCTCTAGATAAAACTATCCTTTGAAATCCTAATTTGTTTAAAAATAGTGCACCATCGCCATTATGTACTGTCATTTGAGTAGATGCATGCAACTCAAAATCTGGAAATAACTTTTTACATCCATAAAATAATCCCAAATCTTGAATTATCAGCGCATCAACACCTATTTTATATAAAAATCTTATATATTCTATTGCCTCATTATATTCTTCTTCTTTTATTAATGTATTAACTGCAATATATACTTTTACTCCATAAATATGGCAATAATCTACTGCATTCTTTAAATCTTCATCATCAAAATTATTTGCATATGCTCTAGCAGAAAATTTACTTCCGCCCATATATATTGCATCACACCCTGAAAGCACTGCTGCGTACAAGCTTTCCATACTTCCACTTGGTGCTAGTAACTCCACTTTTTTCATCATTTCTCACTCCTATTTTGAGCCTTTAGTTTTGAACTTGATATCTTAAAAACTATTTCCATTACCTTTTATTATAAATCTTTTACAATGCCTTATACAATTATAACAATTGTAATAATATAAATCCAACAATAATTTATATAGGGTCCTAAGTTAGGATTTTAACTTATACTTTTATCAAGTGAAGAATTAAACACCTATCTTAGAACCCTATATACACTTTATTGACATCTATTTAAAAGCTTATTATATTCATCTAAAAGTATATTTACTGTAGATTCCCAACTATAATTTTTAAATACATAATTTTTCAAACAATCATTTTTTCTTTTATAGTAAGCTTTTAAAATTCCTTCTTTTATAGTTTGATCATCATAAGGATTACAATATACAGCTAGCTCTTTAAAATACTCTGACATTGCACCTTCTTCTGTTATAAGCATATTGCACCCGCTTCCAGCAGCTTCCAATGCAGCCAAATTTGTAATTTCCATAAAGCTAGGTATTGCATATACTCTTGCAAATTTATATGCATTAAACAAATTATAATTATCCATAAATCCTAAATATTTTACATTTTTATATTTTAAGCATTCTTTTAAATAATTTTTATCATCTACTGCACCAATTAAAACTAAATCAATATTTAATTCATTACAAATTCTACTAAGTGTTAACTGATTTTTTCTTGCTCCTATTCTTCCTACAGCCAAAACATAGTTACTTACATTATATCTCTTCTCAAAATTATATAATGGAACATCTTCATCTTCAACTTCACTTACACCATTTTTTAAAATTATAATATTTTTATATTCTTTAAAATCCTTCTGTAATACATTTTTTTCCCATTGACTATTACAAACTATTAAATTACATTTATTTAACACTTCTTCTCTATATAAATTGGAACTTTTCCAAAATTTTAATTTATCCTCTTCATTTTTGTATTTATAATACTTCTCCATATTGAAATACAAAGGTGTTATTATTAACTTGCACTTACATTTTACTGCTTCTTTGTGATATTTATAAATTTGACCTATTTCATTAATATTAAAAAGATGAACTATATTATAGCCTTTAAAAGAATAAATATTCCCATTATTTATGGTAACATTTATATCTAATAATCTTAAATGTTTATAAACTTGTTTTATTATAGCCGTATCGCTACCTGTGTTTTTCAAGTAGTCTTGTCTTACACACAACAAAACTTTCATGCCACATCTTTCCTCCTATAGTGAACTGTTAGAATATAACTATGCACTATAAGTAGCATTTAGCACCTTATATTTTCAATTGTTAATAAAATACATACAATTTATACATAAAAACTTCAAATTTCGTATGTTTAAAGTATATTTTATAAAGTTTTAAAGACAATTTTTTTCATTTTAATATTTTTAATTATAATCATCGTAAAGGAAAATAGCTTGTAAGATATAATACCTACAAGCTATTTTATATTCAATAAAGGATTAATTTTCAACTTTTCTTTAGTCAATTCTTTTCTCAAGTCTTGTAACTCTAAGACTAATTGTTTATTTCTAGCTAATTGTTCACTTTTTTCTAATCGTAATTTTTTTAATTCTGCTAATAATTTTTTATTTCCATTTGTTAATATAAACTTTTCTCTATCTAAGTCATCATTCTTTTTTTTTACTTCTTTTAAAAAATCAGTTACTATTAAAAGTTCCTCATTTATTTGATCTATTTCCTTTAATAACTTTTCAGTTTCTTTAACTTCACCATTATTTTTTATTTTTATTTCTTCTAATTCTTTAGTCAACTTTTCATTTTTCATTTTAGTTTTTTCTCTAAAATCTTCAAACTCTTTTAATCTATCATTAAGCTGACTTTCTCTATTTTGAATTTCTATATCTTTTGATTCTATCTCTAAATTTTGATTTTCTATCTCTTCAACTTTATATTGTAACTTTTCCTTTGTAAGTGCTAACTCTTCTTCCATAGATTGAAGTTCCAAATCTTTTCTTTCCAATTCCTCTGATATGGATTTTATTTTTATATCATTTTCTTTTATTTCATCATTTTTTATATATAATTCCATATCTTTAGATTTTATTTCTTCATTTTTCTCTTCAGCGTCTTTAATCCAATTAGTTAGTTCCTCATTTTTCTTTTCTAATTCTTCTTTTATAAAATTAAGTTCTTTTTCTTTTGAAAAAATAGTCTTTTCTTTTTCTTCTAATTCTGCTTTTACATTTTTCAATTCAGAATCTCTCTCACTAGAATCTATTGCTAAAACTTTTAATTTACTAGCCTCTTCTTGTAGCTCATTAATTTTTGGTTCCATCTCTAAATATTTTTTCTCTAAAATTTCATTATTAGATATAAGTTTTGAATTTTCTTCTTCTAATCCTTCAATTTCATTTTTCATTTTTTCTAATTCAGAAATTAGAAGTTTATTATCATTTCCAACCTTCTTATAGTTTTCTAGTAACTTCTTATAGCCTTCTTCACTTTTTAAAATTTCATCTCCCATATTTAAAGCTGCTAAAACTGTAGCATCTCCTGGGCTTAATTTTTTATTTGTGGACATTAAATCTTGAATACGATTATCTAAATATTTAGCTACCTTATGCAAGTATTGATCATTTTCCTCGCCTTTTAAGTTATATTCAATTCCATTTATTCTAACGGTTATAATGTTCAAAAAAAACACCCTCTTAAAGATTATAGTTGCTAATATTTTATCATAAAACTGTAGTAAAATAAACCATATCTAACCATTTTATTTTTAGAGTTTCTTTGAAATTTTCGCAGACTAGCATTTTAATTTTTTCATTATTACTTTTAACACTATAATTTTGGAATTTTTAGGCTTAGTTTTACGTCTATGTTTATCTTCCTATAAATTCCTTAATTCTATTATACCTGTTTCTATATCTAAAATCACAAAAAAGCAAAACAAATAAATTTGTTTTGCTTTTATATATTCTATCTTAACTCTGCACCTAACTTATGCTGAAGAGATCTTAATATTTTATCATGAACTTTATTTACATCATTATCTGTTAATGTTTTATCCTTATGTCTATAAATTATAGCATATGCAACACTTTTCTTTCCCTTTGGAATTTGTTTACCTTGGTATACATCAAACAAATTGCAACTTTCAAGTATTGCTCCACCTTGTTTTTTAATAGTGTCTTCAATTTCTTGAACTAAAATTTCTTCATCCACAAGTATTGCTATATCTCTAGTTACAGCTGGGAATTTTGGAAGTGGTTGATATTTTTTATCAAGTTTAGCATTTTTAAATAATACATCTAAATTTAATTCAGCAATGTAACATCTTTCTTCTATATCATAATTTTCAGCTACATCTGGATGAACTTCACCTAAAACCCCTGCATACTCTTTGCCTATATATAATGCAGCAGTCTTTCCTGGATGGAATGATGAATTCTCACTTTCTCTTTTGAATGAGATTTTTTCAATTCCTAATTCATCAGTAATATTTTCTACTACACCTTTTAAATCTAAATAATCCATTTGTCCATACATTGCTAAAGTAACTATATTTCTCTCTTCTGGCAATTCATATGAATCTTCAGTTGGTATATATACTTTTCCTATTTCAAACAATCTTACAATATTATTACCCCTAGCATTATTTCTTGCTAAAGATTCCATAGCAGATGCTAATGTTGTTGTTCTCATTATGCTAAAATCTTCACCTAATGGATTTTTAATTTTAACTGCTTTTCTTAATTCACTTTCTTCACTTATTAAAAGCTTATCAAAGATCTTAGGACTTACAAAAGAGTAACTTATTGATTGGTTTAATCCACTATTAATTAAAGTATTTATAGTTTTTTCTTCTAAATTTTGTTTTTCACTTTTTCCACTTTTTTTAGCTTCACATAAAGGCATTGTATATGGAACATTGTTATAACCATATATTCTTACTATTTCTTCTGCAATATCTTCTTTAATATTTATATCACTTCTAAAAGTTGGAGATTTAACTTTTAAAGTTTCTCCCTCTATTTCAGTAGTTAAATCTAAGCTATCTAGGTATTTCTTCATCTCTTCTTTTGTCAATAAAGTTCCTAAGAATTTATTTACCCAATTACTATCAACTTCTAGATATTTATCTTCTTTTTTTTCATTATAAATGTCTATAGTTCCTTCCATTATTTCTCCTGCATTTAATTCTTCAATTAAAGCACAAACCCTAGAAATTGCTATTTCTGTTTGATTTGGATCTAAGTCTTTTTCAAATTTTGATGACGCTTCTGTTCTTAAATTCAACTTTTTAGATACATTTCTTATGTTTACACCTTCAAAATTTGCACATTCTAAAAGAACCATAGTTGTATCATCTTTAACTTCTGAATTTAATCCACCCATTATGCCTGCAAGACCAATTGTCTTTTCTCCGTCTTTTATGCATAATACATTTTCATCTAACTCTCTTTCAATCTCATCTAGTGTAGTAAACTTTTCACCATTTACAGCTCTTTCCACAACGAAATTGTTAGCTTTTATTTCTCTTGCATCATAAGCATGTAATGGTTGACCAAGCTCTATCATAACAAAGTTTGTGATATCTACAATGTTATTTATAGGTCTAACACCTACTTCTAAAAGTCTTTCTTGCATCCAACCTGGAGATTGCTCTATCTTAACATTTTTTATACCTTTAAGCATAAATCTTCTACATAAATCATCTTTTACATCTACTTTATAGCTATCACAAATATTTTCATTACACTTTGCATTATATTCTATTTTAGGCATTTTATAAGTAGTTCTTAAAGTAGCAGCAGTTTCTCTTGCTATACCCACAACACTTAAACAATCTTGTCTATTAGATGTTATTTCAAACTCAATAACTGCACTGCCCATTTTAACAACTTCTTTTATATCTACACCAATTGGAGTATCCCCTGGTAATATTAGAAGACCGTGTACTGGCTCATCTCCAGCTGTTCCTAGTTCCTCTTCTGAACAGAACATACCTTGAGATACTACACCTCTTAATTTACCTTTTTTAATTTTAAGTCCTCCATGTAATGTAGCTCCATGTAATGCTACTGGAACTATATCTTGTTCTTTCATGTTAGTTGCAGCTGTAACTATTTGTATTGGTTCTTCTTTATTAATGTTTACCTCACAAATTACTAATTTTTCTGCATCAGGATGCTTCTCTATTTTTGTTATTTTTCCTGTAACTACATTTGTAATATCATCTCCTGTAATTACAAGTTCTTCTACCTTTGATCCTGATAATGTTAACGCATCTGCTAATTCCTTCGGTGAAACATTTATATCAACGTAATCTTTAAGCCAATTTACTGGAACTTTCATTGTTCTTCCTCCTTTAAATTATAATCTACTAAAATTGATTTAAGAATCTCATGTCACTCTCATAAAGCAATCTTATATCATCAATCGCATATTTTTGCATAACCATTCTATCTAATCCGAATCCAAATGCAAATCCACTATAAACCTCTGGATCTATTCCACATTTTCTTAGAACTTCTGGATGTACCATTCCACATCCAAGTATTTCTATCCAACCACTACCTTTACATACTCTACAACCTTCTCCATTACATACAAAGCAAGTTGCATCCATTTCTGCTGAAGGTTCGGTAAATGGGAAGTGATGTGGTCTAAATTTAGTTTTAACATCACCAAACATCTTTTTAGTAAATGATTCTAATGTACCTTTAAGATCTGCAAATGTTACACCTTTATCTATAACAAGTCCTTCAACTTGGTAAAATATAGGTGAATGAGTAGCATCAACTGCATCAGAACGATAAACCTTACCTGGAGCTATCATTTTTATAGGTGGCTTTTGGTTTTCCATTGTTCTTATTTGTATAGGAGATGTCTGTGTTCTTAACACTACATTGTCATTTATATAGAAAGTATCTTGTTCACCTCTTGCTGGATGATCTTTTGGTATATTTAAAGCTTCAAAATTATAGTAATCCTTCTCTACTTCTGGTCCTTCTTCTATAGAAAATCCCATTGATAGGAATATTTCTTTTATATGTTCAAGTGTTAAATCTAAAGGATGTCTATTACCTATTGTTTGTTTTTTGCCTGGCATAGAAATATCTATAACTTCATTTTTAAGTTTATTATCTTTTTCTTTTTTAGCAATGTCAGTAGCTACTTTCTCTATAGACGCTTCTAAAGCACTTCTAACCTCATTGGCAAGTTTTCCAATCACAGGTCTTTCTTCTTTAGATAAACCTCCCATTCCTCTTAATATATGAGTAAGTTCACCTTTTTTTCCTAAGTACTTAACTCTTATATCTTCAAGGTTAGATTTTTCTACAACAGCTTTTATTTCTTCTAATGCTGAAGACTTAATTGCTTCTAATTTTTCCTTCATAATTAAATAAACTCCCTTCTTTAAAATAAATTAAACCTTTATGTAAAACTGTTATAAGTTATATAACATTTACTATCTTAATCCTAGACTAAAAATTTTAATTTAATCTTATAAATTACATAGATTTTTAAGATTAACTTTAAGTTTATGCATTTATCAAATAATAATGTTTTATATTTATTTTTATATTTTTGCATATAAAAAATCCGCCCCTACAAAGGGACGGATATATCCGCGGTACCACCCTAATTAAACTTAAAATAAGTTTCTCTTAGTTAAAAGATATCGGTTTAACCCGCTAATTACTACCATTTTTATAACTTCACAATTAGAACTCCAGAGTGAACTTCACTATAAAACATTTCATATAAGAACTCTCAATCTATGATTCTTATTCCCTGTATGCTTTTTATAACTACTTTTCTCCTTCACAGTTTAGACACATAAATTAATATAATAATGCTTAGTTTATCATTTAATACAATATGCCTCAAATATTAATTTTTAAATATAGTTTCTATTATACCCATGTTTCATTTTAAATTCAACATTTTATTTAATATTTTTTTGTCTTACTGCCTCATACATCATTATAGATGCTGCAACTGAAGCATTTAATGATTCTGCTCCACCTGGCATTGGAATTTTTACCTTTTCATTGGAAAGTTCATAAATTTCATCACTAATTCCATTTCCTTCATTGCCTACAGCTATAATAACTTTTCCCGTAAGATTAATGTCATAGAAATTATTCTCAGTATCTAAAGAGCTAGTAACTAATTTATATCCACGTTCTTGTAACTCTTTTACAAAAGATAAATCTTTATCTTCAATTATTGGAATATTAAATATTGACCCCATTGTTGATCTTAATGTTTTTTCATTATATATATCAACTGTTCCTTTTGTGATTATAACGCCTAAACAATTAGATGCATGAGCAGTTCTTATTATAGTTCCAAGGTTTCCAGGATCTTGAATTTTATCTACCAAAATGTATACCCCATCATTACTAGATAAATCTAATACTTTGTTTTCCACTACAGCAATGACACCTTGAGGAGTATCTGTACTACTTATGATTTTAAAAATACTACTACTTACTGTATAAACGTCTCCTGAGAAATTTATATATCTATCATAATTTTCACTAGTACAATTTTCACTTATAAATATATATTTTATATTAAATTCAGATTTTATTGCTTCTTCTATAAATCTAAAGCCTTCAACTAAAAATAACCTTTGAGAATTTCTATGTTTTTTTTCTTTTAGTTTTCTTACATTTTTTATTAATGCATTTTCTTTACTACTAATGTACTGCAACATTTAAACCCCTATCTAATTAATTTTTCAAGATTATTTAATTGCTTAGTTTCACCTATAGCTACTACTATATCTTCTTCTTGTATTCTTTCATCTGGTGATGGAGCAACGTTTATTTCATTATGAGTTTTTATAGCCATAATATTTATTCCGTATTCTGCCCTTAAGTTAAGTTCTCGTAAAGTCTTACCATACCAAGCTGGTGAACTTACAATCTCTGCAATACTAAAATCTGGAGAAAGTTCTATATAATCTAAAATATTAGAAGAACATAAGTTATGAGCTACTCTTACTCCCATATCTTTTTCTGGGAATATTACTCTATTAGCTCCTATTTTATATAAAACTTTTGCATGTAAAGCATTATTAGCTTTTGTTATTATATGTTTAACACCTAATTCTTTAACTAATAATGTTGATAATATACTTGCTTGGACATCAGATCCTATACTTATTATTGCAACATCAAAATTACTAATTCCTAATGCTCTTAAGCTATGCTCATCATTAGCATCAACTTGTACTGCATGAGTAACTTTATCAGATATATTTTGTATTACTTCTTCATCTTTATCCAATGCTAAAACATCATTTCCTAGTGCATACAATGTTTCTGCAACAGATGTTCCAAATCTACCTAGTCCAATTATAATAAATTGCTTTTTAACCATAATAATCACCTCTACCCAACTAAAATTTTATCTTCCGGATATTTTATACAAACTTTTTTATTTTTTCTTTTTTTCGCAATAGCTAAAACTAATGTTAATGGACCAACTCTTCCAGCATACATTGTAAGTGCCACTATTATTTTTCCCATAGTGTTTAACTTTTGAGTTAAACCCATAGTCACCCCAACTGTACCAAAGGCCGATGTAGCCTCAAATATATAAGATTCAAAAGGTTCTCCACTAGCCGATTGTGTTATAGCTAATAATACAGAAACTGTAATCACTAGTCCTATTGCTATAATCATAATCGCAAAAGATTTATACACTATATCTTGATTAATTCTCTTTTTAAATATGACAGTTTCATCACTACCAGCTATAACTGATCTCACTGTCATATAAAGTATGCCAGCTGTAGATGTTTTTAATCCACCTGCTGTAGACCCTGGTGAACCACCTATAAACATCAATATTATTGTTAAAAAAATAGATGGAATAGTCATTCCAGCTACAGATATAGAGTTAAATCCTGCCGTTCTAGGACTTACAGATGCAAACATAGATGCTAAAAGTCTTTCTTTTATACCCATATTTCTCATAGTTTCAGGATTATTGTATTCAAATACAAAAAATAGTATTGTTCCTCCAATTAATAAAGTAGAAGTCATAGCTATTACTACTTTACTATGTAGTGATAATTTCTTTCTATTTCTATAGTTATATATTTCATCCCATACAAAAAAGCCCAATCCACCTATTACAATTAGTGCTCCTATTGTACATATTATAACAACATTGTCTCCATAATTAACTAAACTATTGAAGTTACCCATAAGATCAAATCCAGCATTACAAAATGCAGATATAGCATGAAATATACTATAATATATTCCTTTTATCAACCCAAATTCTGGTATGAACTGTGTGCTTAATAATAATGCTCCAAGACCTTCTACTGAAAAAGTAAATATAAGTATATACTTTGCAAGTTTAACTATTCCTTGTAGTGAGGTTGAATTCATGGACTCCTGCATTATTAGCCTTTGCTGCAGTGTTATTTTTTTACCTATAAGTAATGATAACATTGTTGCAAAAGCCATAAACCCTAATCCACCTATTTGTATAAGACATATTATTACTGTTTTGCCAAAATAATTCCAGTGAGTACCAGTATCTACCGTAATTAAACCTGTTACACATACTGCTGATGTAGATGTAAATACCGAATCTATAAATGGAGTAACAGTTCCATCTTTACTTGATATAGGTAAACTTAATAATACTCCTCCTAAGAATATAATTCCGGCATAACCAATGGCTAATATTTGCATAGCTGTGAAATTTTGTATCTTAAAAAAATTGCCTAGCTTTGATTTCACCAATAACACCTCTAATCATATATTTTCTCTTGAATGTAATTATATACTCTTTTCCTAATATATTATAGTATTTTTATTTATTTTTTAAAAATAATTAGATAATACAAAAATGTAGCACAAGGCTACATTTTTATGTATTGTATTTAATTAAGCTCCTAATTGTTTTTTAGCAACTTCAACTAATTCAGCAAATGCTTTTGGATCATTTATAGCTATCTCAGAAAGCATTTTTCTGTTTATATCTATTTCTGCAAGTTTCATTCCGTTCATGAATCTTGAATATGAAAGACCATTCATTCTTGCAGCTGCATTTATTCTAGCTATCCAAAGTTTTCTGAAGTCTCTTTTCTTTAACTTTCTTCCAACATATGCATTTCTTAATGCTCTTATAACTGACTCATTAGCAGTCTTAAATAACTTGCTCTTTCCACCGTAGTATCCTTTTGCAAGTTTTAATACTTTTTTATGTTTTTTACGAGCATTGATAGCTCTCTTTACTCTTGCCATTTAAAATACCTCCTAAATTATAAATATGGTAGTAATTTTTTCATTGCTTTCTCTTGAGTAACTGAAACGTATCCAGTTTTTCTAAGATTTCTTTTTGTTTTTGAACTTTTCTTAGTTAATATATGGCTTTTGAAAGCTTTTGCTCTTTTTAACTTTCCTGTTCCTGTTTTCTTGAATCTTTTAGCTGCACCTCTATGAGTTTTCATTTTTGGCATAATAAATTCCTCCTCTCAGTGTTTATGCTCTTTTTGGAGCTAATATTAATATCATATTTCTTCCCTCTTGTTTAGCTGGCTTTTCTATAGTGTAAACATCACCTAACTTTTCAACAAAAGAGTTCAATATCTTATGTCCTACTTGTGAGTTTTCAATTTCTCTACCTCTAAATCTCACAGTAACTTTTACCTTATCATCATCTAATAAGAATTTTTTCGCTCTATTAGCTTTTATAGTTATATCATTTTCTTCAATAGTAGCACTCAATCTGATTTCTTTTATGCTTATTGTTTTTTGCTTTTTCTTAGCTTCTTTGTCTTTTTTCTGTTGTTCATAGATAAACTTACCAAAGTCCATAATCTTACAAACTGGTGGTTTTGCATTCGGAGAAATCATAACTAAATCTAATTCTTTTTCCTCGGCAATTCTTAATGCCTCTCTAGATGTTAAAACTCCTAATTGCTCACCTTCATCAGTAATAACCCTAATTTCTTTTTCCCTTATATCTTCATTCATCATGAAGTCTTTATTTTTACTAATAGCAATTCACCTCCTGGTGTAATATATAGAATATATCTTAAATATATTTCTAACACTGATTATACTTATATAATAATAAAAGGACGGCAAAGCCGTCCTACTGCATTCATAGAATAATTTTATTACAGTGTAACCTTACTAGCATAACTGCAAGGTGAGAAACGGCTGTTTCTTCTTGTTTAATCTTTTATTTATTTCAACATCATGTATTGTAACTTAATTTCGATTTAATGTCAATACTTTTTTTTAAACTTTTAAAAAACTTTTTATTTGCTTGCATTTTATGCATTCATCGCAAAAGGAAACTCTATCTCCAAATACTTTTTTTATAGTTTCTATAAGTTCTTTACTCTTACAATTTTGAACACAATGCATTATAACCTTTTGCGGTGCTGTTGTAATCAATCCACTTATTATTAAATCCTCAATTGTTACATTCAAATTTAAATTATCTACAGAAAGTTCATCCATTATACTTTGAAGAACATCTTCGCCTAATTTATCCACAAGAGCATAATTTCCATCATTATTTATGATTATGTGAAGTTCATCTATTTTGCTTTCTTGAACATCTATAAAATACTTTAATAATTTTATAAACTCATCATATTCTTTTTCAACCATAAATTTTTCTACTATCTTTTCAATTATATCTTGTATTTCACATGAAAATTGCTTCATTCTAAATTTTATAAATCCATCTATATTTATATCATTGTTTTCTTCTAAAAATAATACTATTTTATCTACAATATCATTTTTTCTATTCATATAGTAAATCATATTTTCATTTATTGGACTATTTTCCTTTTGTAAAATATTTAAAACTTCTTTCTTTATTTCTATAATATCTTCACATTTTAAAAAGTAAAAATTATCAACTAAATACTTAGAAAGATTTTTTTCACAAAAGTCATCTACAAGCTCTTTAAACAAAATATTTGCTATATACAAGTTAAACATTTTTCCGAATTTTGCATCATAATTTTCGTCATCGCAATAAATCTTTATAATATGATGTTTGTTTTCTATACTCTCAGAAACTCCTATTCTTACGCCTTTAATTTTAAAATACTCTCTTGCATTTCTTATAGCATCTATTAAATAATCTCTAGAATTTTCTTTTATAAGTGTTAGCATCAACATATAGCTCACTCCTTTTTAGCATGGTAACTACCTAACTATAAAAGCTATAACTTGTAAACATATTATTTAAATGATAATATATAAAAAATTATATTTCGTAATTATTATGTGTTTTATAAAAATTCATATACATTAATATTTTTAACAATTATCGACAGCCAAATTGTAAAATTCAAACTTATAGGTTTTAAGTTGAAGTTATAATTCATCCATTTGTCAAATGAGAAATCTTCATGTGACTAAAATCCATGTTAGTAGATAGTTATCCTTCTCAATTGATAGTAAAAATTTAATGTATAAATTAAATCTAAAACCTCTCACCAAAACTCAAAGAAAGAAGTGTTTATCATTGAAATTAGCATTAGTTGATTTTAGAATTTCTCAAGAAGAACTTAGAGCTCTTGAAAATTTAAATTGTATAGTAATGAAATGTCCTCCTTGTAATAAACTTTATGATGCGGTCTGCGGACATCCAGACATGCTCCTAACTGTAATTTCTAATAACAAACTAATAGTACATCCTGATATGAATACAGATTTTATTAACGTTTTGAAAAACAAATATAATATCTCTTTTATGTATTCAAATAACAGACTTACAGATAAATATCCTTATGATATATTTTTAAACGCAGTAAATTTAGATAACTATTTTATACACGCTTTAAAATATACAGATAAGAAACTTTTAAATTTAGTTTCGCATAAAAATTTAATAAATGTTAAACAAGGATACACTAAATGTTCCACTGCAATAATAAATGAAAAAGCATTGATAACTACTGATAAATCTATTTATAGTGCTTTGTCACATGATGATTTAGATGTTTTGCTACTTCCATCAGGAGACATAAATCTTCCTGGTCTAGACTATGGATTTATTGGTGGAACCTGTGGCTTGCTAGATACTAAGCATTTAGTTTTTTATGGTTCTTTAAATCAATATAAATTTAAAGATGATATCCTAAATTTTTTAGATAAACATAACATCACACCTATTTATCTATCTAATACAACGTTAACAGATAGAGGAAGTATTTTCTTTTTAGATATTTAAGCTTTTAGATTAGACTCTTAATTTATTATATTTTGATTTGCAGTTTTTTGTTAAAAATTAACTTCGACTTTTAAATTTGTAAATTTACAAATTTTAAACTTAATTAAACATATCTTTTAAAGTTACATTTGAAATTTAATAGCTTATTTAAGACTAATTAATTTTTAATGTAGCTTTAACTCTAAATTTTCTAAATATGTACCAGAATATTTTTTTAAACGCAAAAAAACTCATTACAAATGTAATGAGTTTTTGGAGGCGCCACCCAGATTTGAACTGGGGATAAAGGCTTTGCAGGCCTCTGCCTTACCACTTGGCTATGGCGCCAAATTGGAGCGGAAGACGGGATTCGAACCCGCGACGTTCACCTTGGCAAGGTGACGCTCTACCACTGAGCCACTCCCGCATTTTCTGGTGGCTCGAGCAGGAATCGAACCAGCGACACGAGGATTTTCAGTCCTCTGCTCTACCGACTGAGCTATCGAGCCTAAAATTCATTTAATTTAATGGCGACCTAGAAGGGACTCGAACCCTCGACCCCCGGCGTGACAGGCCGGTACTCTAACCAACTGAGCCACTAGGCCAAAATGGTGGTCACAACAGGGTTCGAACCTGTGACCCTCTGCTTGTAAGGCAGATGCTCTCCCAGCTGAGCTATGCGACCATCTCTCGTGCTCTTACTGAGCACATTTACATAATACAAAATCTTTAGCTATATGTCAACACTTCAGTAATTAATTATATTAATTTATTTTTATTTTTCTTTTATTTCATTCTTGTTTCTTTATTTTTCTTTATAATCTATTTTTTATATATAATGCTTAAATTTTCTTTTTATGTTCTATTATTTATATAGGGATACTGTCTATAACTTAAATTTATACATCAAATTTTTGTTATCAGTTGAGGAAAATAAGTACAACTGTTCACTATTCACCCTTAACTTTTAACTAAAACAATTTATTAGTTATTGATAAAATATTAGTTTGAGTTTCCTCACTTGATAAATGAATAAGTTTAAGATTGGAACTCTATATAGGGTTCCAAGTTGACTTTTAAAATTATCCATTTCAAAACTTGGATACCCCAAATAGTGAGACATGCTCTGAATCGCTTAGAATTCAACACTACATTTTGTATGAAAATATTTTAAAGTTATTGAATAAATTTAAATTTGAGCTTGTTTCCCTATAAAATATAAGATTCCAATCTTAAAATTCAACCTATATCCTTAAACAATACCGTTACATAAGTTAAATATTTATTTTGGAATCCTATATTTTAAATTTTTACATTATTATTTCATTATTTCTCAATTTCTTTTAACAAGTTGCCTATATCCTCTTGAGTAAAGTCATAGCTTTTATTGCAGAAATGGCACTTAAGTTCTTCTGTTTTTCCATCATCATATATTTCTTGTAAATCTTTTTTTCCTATACTTATTAATGCATTTTCAACTTTTTCTCTTGAACAATCACACTCAAACTCTAAAATATCCTCATCATAAAACTTTACATCCATATCATCAAATAAAGAATTTATAATATCCTGTACTGTTTTTCCATCACTTATCATTGTTGTAACTGAAGGTATTTCTTGAAGTCTATAACTTATAATATCTGCTACAAAATCAGATGCACCTGGCATCATTTGTATTATAAATCCGCCAGCAGCTTTTATACTTAAATCTCTATCAACCAAAACGCCAACTGCTACTGCTGAAGGAGTTTGCTCTGAAACAGTAAAGTAATATGCTAAATCATCACCTATTTCACCAGTACATATTGGCACTTGACCTACATATGGCTCTTTTAATCCCATATCTCTTATAATTTGTAGATATCCATCTGTTCCTATAGCTCCACCTACATCTAGTTTTCCTTTACTATTTAAAGGAAGATCTACACTAGGATTTCCTATGTATCCTTTAATTTTTCCATCGGTATGAGCTGTTACCACAACACCTTTTGCCTCTCCCCCTCCATTTATTTGTAATGTTAAACTATCATTTTCTGATTTTAACATAGCACTCATAAGACCTGCTGATGTAAGCATTCTTCCTAATGCCGCAGATGCTGTAGGTGTACAATTATGTATTTTAGTCGCCTTTTGCACCATATCTGTTGTTATAGCTGCTATTATTCTAACCTCTCCATCTTTAGCTGTTGCTCTTATTATTTTATCCATAAACTTCCAACCTCCTATTTGCAATTAATATTACAATGTTATTTTCTTACTACGTAAGTTATTCTTTCACTGTCTTTTGTTATTTCTTTATCTTCATAACAATCTAATATACAATTTACTTTAAATCCTATTTTATTTAGAACATTTAATATAAATTCATTTTCATATGCTCTTTCTACATGTTCTTCATCAAATCTTTTATAAACTTGTCCTTCTTTAACAAAAAACGTTAGATACATATTTACTATGTCATCTTCAAGATAATTTTCCCAAATATAAACAACATCTTCACTATCATAATTAAATACATTATTACCTAATATATTTAATAATTTATTACTAGAATTCATATCAAAAATGAACATTCCACCTACATTTAACACTTCATAAACACCTTTAAAATAATCCTCTAATGCTTCTTCTTCTGTTATATAATTGGTAGAATCTAAACAACATGTAATAAGATCAAATTTATTTTTTATTTTTAAATTACATATATTTTGACAAAGTACCTTTGCTCTTATAGATTTTTCTCTTAATTTTTCCTCCGCCACAGTAAGCATTTCTTGCGATAAGTCTACAGCATATACATTTTGAAATTTTTCACCAACTTCAACAGTTAAATTTCCAGTCCCACAAGCCAAATCTAAATAATTCTTTCTTTCTATATTAGATTCATCACATATGCTTAATATTTTAGTTGCCCATTTTTTATAATCAACGTCTCCATATATAAGTTCATCATAAATAGTAGCAAAATCTTTATAACAACTCACTATTGTACCTCCATCCTCTATATATTATAGATATATCTTTATCTTTAAATCTCCTACAATATATATTAAAAATTCCTTATTCTATACAATATATAAAATTTAATATTTTATATCTTTTCTTAATATATAATACTAAATTGTTAAAATACACACAAGAAGGTTTTTTATTAATCATTTATTTCATTATTTTTGGGTATTTTAAGTAGTTTTTTCTTTTTAGTCATCAAACCACCTATTCTACCACTTTCTTCTGTAGTCAAACTGCTCCAACCATGTTTTTCAACTTTATCTTTAAGTCCTAACTCTTCTGCTATTTCATATTTCATTTTTTCTCTCAATTTTTCATAAGGAGTTAGTTCTCTATTGCTCTTCAACTTTGCTTTTATAACTTTTTTTAATGGCGTTTTTCCCATAAAAACCCCTCCTATCGTATTAATATTCTTTACGATAAAAGGATTTTTATACATAAAAAGACTTGCAAAACGCAAGTCCTTTTATTGTTCAATATAGGTATATTTAAAATCTATAGTCCCCCACATAGGTCTAGTAAAGTTTTTAATTTCTTTTCTAACATATATATTCCTTATCTTCCATAAACACGGACTAATAACACTATCTTCTTCTACCAATATTTTTTCCGCCTCATTAAATAATTCCATTCTACTCTTTTGATTATTAGTTCTAGAAGCTTCTCTTATTAATCTATCATACTTTTCATTAGACCACCCTGTTTGTATTATTCCAGCTGTAGAAGACCATATATCAAAAAACGTACTTGGATCATTATAATCACCAATCCAACTTTGAGCTGCCATTTGATAATCCATAGCCCTTGTCTTTTGTTGAAATTCAACCCAACCAACATATTCTATATCTATATTTATGCCTAATTTTTTCTCAAAAACACTCTTTTCTAACTCACTATAATATTTAGATTTTTCATTTATCTCTGATTGTAAATATTTAAATGTATGCTTTTTAGGATCTGGATCTAAACCAAGCTCTTTAAGTCCTTCTATCAGCAATTGTTTAGGATTGCTATATTCTTCTTTCAGGTTATTCACTGGGAAATAATTCACATTTGTTCTATATTCTTCACTACCCAACTGAACACCTGGGGGACACCAACCTAATGCTGGCTCTGCTAAATTTTTGAAATCATCTTCACAGGCTTCTTCTCTTGCAGCTGCAATTATAAATGCTTTTCTTATTTTATTATTTTTAAAATATTTATCCTGTTGATTAAATATAGTGTAATTTACTGAACCGTCATACCCCTTTTTAATATTAAAGCTATTACTATCATTCAATTTTTCAATAGTTATTTTATCATAAACATTTGCTATGTCTAAATCTCCATTTAAAAGTTCATTCATCTTTTTCTCTTCATCTTGTACAACTTTCATTGTAATTTTTTCTAATTTGACGGATTTTTCATCCCAATAATTTTTATTTTTCAAAAGTTGAATTTCATCATCATGAGTCCAACTGGATATAATAAAAGGTCCTGTATAAACCATATATTGCGAACCTGAACCATATAGCTCCCCATATTTTTCTACTACATCCTGTCTTTGAGGTTCCATAACTTTAAAATAAGTTAGGTTTAAAAAATATGCCGTTGGTACTTCTAAAGTTATTTGCAATGTAGATTCATCTATTTTCTTCACTCCTAATTCCCTTTCAGAAACTTGTCCTAAATTAAAATCTTCTGCATTTTTTATTGGATATAATAAGAAAGCATATGGAGAATTTACTCTTGGAGATAATGTTCGTGTTATCCCATATATATAGTCCTCTACCTTTACCGGCTGACCATCACTCCACTTCATATCTCTTAACTTAAAAGTCCAGACTAATCCATCATCAGATACAGACCACTTTTCAGCTCCTGCTGGCTTTATGATATCTTCGCCATTCTCATCAACTTCTATTCTAGTAAGACCTTCCATAACATTAGTTAAAACTTGAGATGAATAAGTATCTACTGTTTTTGATTGATCTAAAGTTTTAGGATCAGAATCCAAAAGCACTTGGAGATGATTTTTATCCTCTTCTACTATTTTATCTTTATTTTCTTTTCCTTTATTACATCCGACTAAAGCAATCATACAAAAAATAACTGCAATAGATATTTTAAATATATTTTTAAACTTCATCTCTACTACTCCTTAACTTATACTAAGACTCTGTTAAATCTTTTTATACTTTTAGCAAAATAGATAATTTTCTCATAATTAGTGTGATATCTTTTTAAATTTTCTTTAATTCATCACTTCATAAAAATATCTATATATTAATTATATGTAAATATTCAATTATATTAATATATTATCATATAAATCTTATAAGGGAAATAATCTTAAATTTTTAATACATAATCTTTTAATTTATATAGCGTTTTAATTTTTAACTTATACTTTTATCAAGTGAGAATTTTTCAGTTCAAACAAAATACACAATGGGTGCGTAGTTATAGTTTAAAATAAAAAAAGTGACGTACATAACGCCACTTTTCTTGTTTTTTCATATTTATATTATTCTCTTCCTGAAGTGTAAACATTTTTTAAATCAGGAGTTCCAAATGTAGGAGATACATATCCTTTAACGAACTTACGAATATATGTGTTTTTAAATCTCCATACACCTTGAGTTATAACTGCATCATCAACTAATAATAATTTTTCTGCTTCTGCAAAAAGTTTAGCTCTTTCTTCAGTATCCATTGTTTCAGTTGTTTTCTTTATTAACTCATCATATTTTTCACTTTTCCAGCCTGTTGGAACTATTCCAGCAGTAGACATCCACATATCAAAGAATGTCATAGGGTCATTATAATCTCCACCCCAAGCTTGAGAAGCTATTTGGAAATCTAATTGTTTAGTTCTATCTTGGAATATAGGCCAATCAACATAGTCAACTGTTACATTAACACCTAAGGCTTCTTTAACATTTTGTTGTTCAAATTCAGCAAATTGTTTATGTGTAGCACTTGTTCCAGATTCTAAATATTTAAATGTGTGTTTTGATGGATCTGGATCAAGGCCTTCTTCTTTTAATCCTTCTATTAATAAAGCCTTTGGATCAGAATTTTCTTTTTTAATTTCATCTAAAGCATTAAATTTAATCTTTTCTCTAAATTCAACATCTCCAATTTTAACAGCTGGAGGACACCAAGCTGTTGCTGGCTCTGCTAAATCTCTATATAAAGTAGAACAAGAACCTTCTCTATCCTTAGCAATAGCATATGCCTTTCTTATTTTCTTATTTTTAAAATACTTGTCATTTGTGTTAAACATTGTGTAAGTTGTTGAACCATCATAACTTTTCTTAACTTCAAAGGCCTCCATTTTATCAAGTTTTCCTATCCACTCAGGTTTAGTAACCGTACACAAATCTAAGGATCCATTATATATTTCATTCATTCTTGCATTTTCATCTTTTATAATTTTCATTGTAGCTTTTTCTAGCTTAACATTTTCCGCATCCCAATACTCTGGATTTTTTTCTAATTCTACTTTATTGTTATGAACCCACTCTTTTATAACAAACGGTCCACAAAATACCATTGTATTTGCATCTGTACCATATTTATCTCCAAATTTTTCAACTATATCTTGTCTTTGAGGTTGCATTACTTTAAAGTACGTTAAATCTAAAAAGTATGAACATGGATTTTCAAGGGTAAATTCTAGAGTTTTATCATCTATCTTTTTAATTCCAACATCTTCTAATTTTGCTTTTCCACCGTTATAAGCTTGTGCATTTTTTATTGGATATAATAAGAATGCATATGGTGACGCTACCTCTGGATTTAAAGTTCTTGTTATACCATAAACATACTGTTCTGCTGTTACAGGCTGACCATCACTCCACTTCATATCTCTTAATTTGAAAGTCCACTTTAATCCATCTTCTGATTTTTCCCAAGATTCCGCTCCAGCTTCAATTACTTTATCTTTCCCATCTTCATCTACAGTTAGTCTTGTTAATGCTTCATTTACATTTGTTAAAACTTGAGATGAATATAAATCCGTTGATTTAGATTGGTCTATTGTTTTAGGCTCGTCTACCAATATTAAATTAACATACTGCTCCTTATCTATATTTTCCTTACCGTCTTCTGCAGCATCCCCAGTACTTTTCCCAGCATTTCCACATCCAGTAAATACCATTGACATAGTCAATGAAAGTGTAAGTAAAGCCGCTAATATTTTCTTGCTCTTCATAAGATTTCCCCCTTTTATTACCATTACGCACCATCACAGGTAAAAGTAAATCAACAATTTACTTTTTGCTAACTAGCGTATACTGTAAAGTTTATTTTTTAATTTAAAATTACCTTATACTTATGATTATATATATACATTTAAATAAATCAATAACATTGTCACATTTTTTACAATATTTTAAAAATATATACATTTGCATAACAATTAATGTAAGAAGTTCATTTTTAAACCGTTTTGTTAATTTTTTAATAACTTTATTAATTTTTTTAAAACATTCCTCCAAACTTCTTGCTTTTACATCATTTTTTATACATAAAGCTTGTGTTTTTTTATCGTTTTCTCCCTTTTTTTGACTTTAAAAACTAAAAGCGATTTCAAAATATTTTTTTATTTTGAAATCGCCTATTTTATTTATCTATTCTCTACCTGATATATAAGTGTGTTTTAACTCTACTTCACCCCATGTTGGAGACATATAGTTTTTAATATAATTTCTAACATAAGTGTTTTTAAATCTAAATACTGTTGGTCCTATAACAGCCTCATCTACAAGTAATAATCTTTCTGCTTCCTCAAATATTTTAACTCTTTCCTTCTGATCTGTAGTTTGACCTGCTTTCTTTATTAAGTCATCATATTTTTCGCTAGACCATCCGTTAGGTGCCATTTTAGCAGTTGATATCCACATATCAAAGAATGTATTTGGATCATTATAATCGCCAAGCCAGCCTTTATGGGCCATTTGATAATCTAGTTTATTAGTTCTTTCTTGGAATATTGGCCACTCAACATAATCTACATCTACATTTACCCCTAAAACACTTTTGAAATTTTGTTGCATAAAATCACCAAATTCTTTGGATCTAGCATCAGTTCCAGATTCTAAGTATTTAAATGTATGCTTTGTTGGATCTGGGTCCATATTTTCTTCTTTAAGCCCTTCTATTAATAATGCTTTTGGATCTGTAGTTCCTTCTTTCTTTAATTCATCTAAGAAATTAAAATTAACTTTCTTTCTATACTCTTCTCCACCAATTTGTATTCCTGGAGGACACCAAGCTGTTGCCGGTTCTGCTAAATTTCTAAATAAAGTTTTACTCATTCCTTCTCTATCCATCGCATAAGTAAATGCCTTTCTTATCTTTGCATTTTTTAAATATGGATCTGTAAAATTATACGCTATATACCAAGCAGTACCATCATAACCTTTTTTAACCTCAAAATTGTTAGTTTCATCTAACTTTTCTATCCATTCCGGTTTAGAAACACCAGCTAAATCTATAGAGCCATTATATAATTCATTCATTCTTGAACTTTCTTCTTTTATAATCTTCATAGTGACTTTTTCTAACTTTACTGCATCTTTATCCCAATAATTAGGATTTTTAACTAACTCAACTTTGCTTTGATGCACCCAATCAGTTATCATATAAGGACCTGTAAACAAAAATGTATTTGCCTCTGTTCCATATTTATCTCCATGCTTTTCTATTAAATCTTTTCTTTGAGGCTCCATAACTTTAAAATAAGTAAGTTCCAAGAAATAGGTACATGGTGATTCTAGTGTGAATTCTAAGGTAGATTCATCAACTTTTTTAAGTCCTAAATCTTCTGCTTTAGCTTTTCCTGTATTAAATGCCTGTGCATTTTTTATAGGATATAACAAATACGCATATGGAGAACCTGTTTCTTTATTTAAAGTTCTAGTTATACCATATATATAATCATCTACAGTAACCTTTTGTCCGTCGCTCCAATTCATATCCCTCATTTTAAAAGTCCATTTTGTTCCATCTTCGGACATTTCCCAAGATTCTGCACCAGCTGGTACAATCGTATCTTTTCCATCCTTATCTACTTCTAAACGTGTTATAGCTTCCATTGCATTTCCTAAAATTTGAGATGACACTGTATCTGTTGCTTTAGATGGATCTAATGTTTTAGGTTCTGCACCTAAAATCATATTTAAATATTGATCTTTATCCATTTTTGCTTCTTCTTTATTGTCATTTTTACTATTCTCACCTTTTTTTTCATTTCCACATCCTGCTAAAAAAATAGACATTCCTAAAGAAATTGTCAATATAGCTGCCAATAACCTTTTCCCTTTCATATTCCCTACCCCCTTAAGATTTTTTATTCCTCACTTATATATATTCTTAACCAGCTTAAGTAATTCTATTTTTAAGTCTTATTAATATAATTTAAATCATATATTAACAGTTGCATTATTTTATTCATAGCCAATAAAACTTTTACCATTATGTATTATTTTCAATTTGTATCTTTAAATGTTTTTAAAAGGGCCACTCCATAACTGGAATAACCCTTAACTTTTTTATTAACGTCCTGAAGTATATAAGTATTTAAGATCCATGATTCCAACACCAAATGTTTTTGTTGTTGCATTTTTTACATACTTACGAACATATGAATTTTTAAATCTATAAACCGTTGGACTAAACACCGCTTCATCATAAACTAACATTTTTTCTGCCTCTGCAAATAATTTAGCTCTTTCTTCTGGATCTATAGTTTTAGTTGTTTTTTGTATTATTTCATCATATTTTTCGTTTTTCCAGCCGTTGTGTACAACTCCAGCTGTAGACATCCACATATCAAAGAATGTCATAGGATCATTATAATCTCCTGTCCATCCCATTGAAGCTATTTGGTAATCTAGTTGTTCTTCTCTGCTTTGGAAAACAGCCCATTCACAAAATTCTGATTTTATATTAACCCCTAATACATTTTGGAAATTTTGTTGTTCAAAATCAGCAAATTCTTTAGATGTTGCATCTGTTCCTGCTTGTAAAAATGTTATTGTATGCTTAGATGGATCTGGATCTAAACCTAATTCTTTTAATCCTTCTATAAATAAAGCCTTTGCATCTGGGTTTTCTTTTTTAAGCTCCTCAACAGGATTGAACTCAATTTTTTTTCTATACTCTTCATCACCAATTAAAACTGCTGGAGGACACCAAGCTAATGCTGGTTCTGCTAAACCTTTATATAATGTTTCACACATACCTTCTCTATCTGTTGCTAGCATAAATGCTTTTCTTATTTTTGCATTTTGAAAATATTGGTCTTTGTGGTTAAAGAACATATATGCTGATGAACCATCATAACCTTTTAATATTTCAAAATTTCCACTTTCATCAAATTTCTTTATCCATTCTGGTTTATTAACATTAGCCATATCTAAAGAACCATTATAAAGCTCATTCATAGCAGAACTTGTTTCCTTTATAATCTTCATTGTTGCTTTTTCTAATTTAACATTTTCTGCATCCCAATATTCAGGGTTTTTTTCCAATTCAACTTTATTATTGTGTACCCACTCTTTAATTTTAAAAGGTCCACAAGACATCATAGTTTCTGCTTCTGTTCCATATTTATCTCCATACTTTTCTAATATATCTTTTCTTTGTGGTTGCATTACTTTAAAATATGTTAAATTTAAAAAGTAAGAGCATGGATTTTCTAAAGTAAATTCTATAGTTTTATCATCTATAGCCTTTACCCCTACATCTTCCAATTTACCTTTTCCACCATTATATACTTGTGCATTTTTAATTGGGAACAATAAGAATCCATATGGCGAACCAACATCTGGATCTAACGTCCTAGTTATACCATAAACATATTGTTCAGCTGTTACCGGCTGACCATCAGACCACTTCATATCCCTTAATTTAAATGTCCATTTTAGACCATCTTCTGATTTTTCCCAACTTTCTGCTCCAGCCTCCTTAATTACTTCCTTGCCACTTTCATCAGTTTCCACTCTTGTTAGTGCTTCATTTATATTGGTTAAAATAATAGATGAATATAAATCACTTGATTTTGATTGGTCTAATGTTTTAGGTTCTTGAGTTAACCACGCATTTATATACTGCTCATCATCCATTTTCGCTTCTTCTTTATTATCTCCACCTGCTGCATTGTCATCATTTTTTTTACTTTCTCCACAACCAGTTAAAGCTAAAGATGCAGTTAAAGAAAGTGTTAATAAAGCCGCTAATAATCTTTTACCTTTCATAAAAATAGCCTCCCTTTTATTAACCTAAGTAAATGAATAATTCACTTGGCACATTGTATACTTATATATATATTTGAATATAATTAAAAAAATTACTTTTTTTTACTTAATTGTAATATTTATTTATATCTATAGATTATATTAAACTACTACTCAAATCAAGTTACTTTTTTATGAACTTTGAAATATTTTAATAATATAAATTCAAATTTCTGAATATTGTAAGGCCGCTTATAGATTTGAAAAGGTTTTTACAGGTATTTCCCTTATCTTTTGACAATTTTCTTCGAGCTTGTTGCAAGTTTTTCCAGTTAACAATCTTTATTATTTATTTAAAAAGGAAACTATTTTAATACTTTTTCACATGGAAAATTAGTATTTTTAAACTTTTTTATATAAATGTGAACATTTATATAAAGCTTTAAAAATAGGTGAAAATCTAAGCAACCCTATTTAAATAAAATACCTTTCTTTTCATTATTACTTTTAACTCTATAATTTAGGAATTTTTAGGCTTAACTTTATCCCTAGGGATTTCTAAACTAAAATTTTAACTTATAATTACTATTTTCTTTAAATTAGAGCAGGTAAAATCTAAGTTAAAGATATAAAACTAACTAAAGTTATATTCAAAGTTTACAGCGGCAACAAGAAGGACAGGCGTACCGAAATCTATTTTCCGTAAGTTGCTTTTTCAATAAAATCGGAAGGATATCAATAAAACCTAAAGAAGTCAAAGCCGTTCCTAAAAAAGTATGTTTAGCATTATTAGGAGCATAGTGAGTAATATAGGCATACAAGCTCCCATTTAAATTTATTCATGAAATTTTTGTTATCAGTTGAGAAAAACAAGTACAAATATAGTTAATTAAGAATTATGAATTATGAATTATGAATTATGAATTTAGGATGAAAGTGTCAACCACTTTCTGAAAATGATTTTTAAAAATCTATCAATATAATTTGCTTTGCAAATTTATAAAAAGATACGTTGATAATTACTAGGAACGAAGTGAGTAGTAATAACCACAACTGTTC